>DASCRM010000025.1:0-14825 GCA_034406555.1 Dehalococcoidia bacterium
TTCGCCCAGTGCCGGGCGCAGGAACTGCATCGGGTGGCTGTCCGGCGAGAGCGCGAGCAGTTCGTAGTCGGCGGCCATGCGTTGGTAGTCGCTGAAGTCGGCCAGCGCCACCTCATCCTGCGCGGTCGGCAGCGCGAGCTGGAGGCCTGCGCCGCCGGACTCAACCGTGAGACCTTGGCGTGGCGACGAAGCCGGAATCCGCGCCGAGTAGCCCTGCCCGAACGGCTTTTGGCAGATTCCGGCGCGACGCGCTAGAATGCGCGCACCAGCATGGAGAGCGGTCCGCGTCTAGAGACGGCGCGCCGAACGCTGCGTGCGCAAGCAGGAGCTACAAGGGGGAATGATGAATACTGTCATGCTCGACGTTGAAGACCGAATCGCCACGATCACGATGAACCGTCCGGAGAAGCTCAACGCCATCAACAACGAGATGATCCAGGACCTGTTTGAGGCGTTCTGGACCGTCAATGAGGATCCGGACATCTGGGTCGCCGTGCTCCGTGGTGAAGGCCGCGCCTTCTGCACCGGCCACGACCTGGTGATGGCCGGAGGCGACAAGGCAGATCCGAAGCCCGGGGCGCCGACGGGGGGCACGGACGACCTCTACGTCTACATCAGCAACCTCGACAAGCCGGTGATCGCCGCACCGCACGGCTACGCGCTCGCCCAGGGCGCAGGCCTAGCGCTGCTCTCCGACTTCCGCATCGCGGCGGACGACTCTCAGTTCGGGTGGCCGCAGGTGAAGCGCGGGATCGCCTCGATCAGCGGCCCGACGATCCTTTCGCATTACGTCCCGTTCGGGTACGCGATGATGATGCTGATGACCGGCGAGTTCATCACCGCGGAGGAGGGCTTCCGGGTCGGCCTCGTGCAGGAGATTGTGCCGGCGGACAAGCACATGGACCGCGTCTACGAGGTGGCGCACTCAATCACGGAGAACGCACCGCTGGCGGTGCGCACGATCAAAAAGGCCGCGGTCAGCGGTCGCGCCATCCCGGACTTCGCGGAGCGGGTCAAGAACTCCTCTAAGATGGCCGCTGAGCTTCGCGGCAGCGCGGACTCGGCTGAGGGGCTAAAGGCGTTCGCGGAGAAGCGCGCGGCGAACTTCACGGGGCAGTAGCAGAGACCTCACGCACGTAGCTCGTCGCAATCAGCGGGGCCCGGCTGCAAGCAGCCGGGCCCCGCTGATTGCGATGAGTTGTAGAGTGACCAGATGACCGCAGAGCATGGGCAGAGCCTTCCCTTCTCGGGCGTTCGGGTGCTGGATGTCGGCCGGCACGTCGCCGGGCCGTTCTGCGCCCGGCTATTCGCCCGCCTGGGCGCCGACGTGATTAAGGTGGAGCCGCCCGGCCGCGGCGACCCGGCGCGGCAGTTCGGCCCCTTCCGGCCCGGTGCCGCTCGCGGCGAGTCGGGACCGCTGCACCTCTACATCAACGAGGGGAAGCGTGGCATCACGCTCGACCTCACCAGCCGCACCGGCCGCGCGCTCTTCGGGCGACTGGTCGCGGTCAGCGACGTCGTCGTCGAGAATTTCGAGCCGCGGGTGATGCCCGGCCTGGGTCTGGGGCACGCCGCGCTCTGCGAGCGACGGCCGTCGCTGGTGACGACATCGATTTCGAACTTCGGCGAGAGCGGCCCCTACCGCGACTACCGAAGCAGCGAGCTGACGATGTTCTCGATGGGGGGTCACGTCTATCGCTCCGGCACTGAGGGGCGGCCGCCGTTGCGGATGGCCGGGGCACCGGCGCAGTACCTGGCCGCGATCTCCGCCGCCTACGCGACGGCCGTGGCGCTACGCGTGGCGGAGCAGACCGGGGCCGGCCAGCACATCGAATTCTCGATCCTCGAGAGTCAGCTGACGAGCCACGCCCAGGCGATGGTGGAGGTGTCGTACTACGGCGCCGAGACCGGTGCCGGCAGTCCGCGCAGTGCGGGTATGGGCCGCGGGCTGAAAACCAGCGACGGCATCGCCATGGTCTCCGCGCAGGAACAGCAGATGGAGAGCGTCGCCGCGCTCGTCGGTGCGCCCCCAGAACTCGGACGCCCCAGCCCGCAGGACGCCGGATCGGGCCGGCGGGCGCTGGCGCAATACATTCAACAGTGGGCCGCGACGCGGACCAAGCGCGAGGTGTACGAGCAGGGCCAGGAGGCACACGTCCCCTCGTCGTACGTCGCCAGCCCCGCCGACCTGCTGGAGTCGCCGCAGTATCGAGGGCGCGGCTTCATTCGCGAGCTGGACCACCCGGAGGCCGGCCCGGTCGCGGTTCCCGGGCTGCCGTTCCAGTGGGACGGCGCGCAGACGCCGCAGCGACCGGCGCCGCTGCTGGGCGAGCACAACGCGGAGATCTACGGGGAGCTGCTGGGACTGGATAACGAGCAGCTGGTGCGGCTCGCTGGCGCGGGGGTGGCGTAATGACCTCGCTGCCGCTGGCAGGCGTCCGAGTGCTGGACATGGGCCAGTTCTGGGCGGCCCCGAACGCCGGGCGGGCGTGGGCGGACGCCGGAGCGGAGGTGATCAAGGTCGAGTCCCTGCACCGTCCCGACCCGCTGCGGATACAGGCTCGCGGCATCTACCCCGACCATGACGCAGGCAACGACCACTGGAACCGCTCGGGGATGGTGAACGAGCGCAACCGCAACAAGCTAGGCATCGCCATCGACCTCCAGCACGAGCGCGGGAAAGAGCTCTTCCTGGAGCTGGTGAAGGTCTCCGACGCCGTCTCGCAGAACTACAGCGCGGGCGTGCTGCCCCGGCTCGGGCTGGGCTACGACGCACTGAGCGCGGTAAACCCACGCGTCATCCTGCTCTCGATCATGAGCCAGGGGCTGACGGGGCCCGAGAGTGCGTACGTCTCCTACGGGCCGAACCTGGAGCAGCTGGGCGGCATCTCGCATCTCTCCGGCTACCCGGACGACCCGGACAGCAGCGTGGGCTTCGCGCTGCCGGACCCGCTGGGCGGGGCAGTCGCGGCGCTTGCCTTGATGGCGGCGCTACGGCACCGCGAGGAGAGCGGCGCCGGGATGCACATCGACCTCTCGCAGCGTGAGGCGGCGACGCTGGTGATCGGGGACGCGGTGGTGGAGCAGTCGCTCACGGACGAGGAGCCGCCGCGGCTGGGCAACCACGAGCGCGGGCGGTTGCCGTCGCAGTGCTACCCGTGCGCCGGCGACGACCAATGGGTCGCGATCTCGATCGGCAGCGACCACGAGTGGGCCGCGCTCTGTGCGGCGATGGACCGGCCGGAGGCCGCCAACGACGAGCGCTTCGCGACGATCGTTGCTCGCTCGCGGCATCGCGACGAGGTCGACCGACTGGTCGGCGGGTGGACGGCAAAGCACGACAAGCAGGAGTTGATGGCGGACTTGCAATCACGCGGCGTAACGGCCGGCGCGGTGCTCAACCCGCGTGAACTCTTCCGCGACGCCCACCTGCGCGAACGCGGCTTCTGGGAGCCGGTCACCGACTACAGCGCCGGCCCGCAGGAGTACTACGGACGGCCGATGCGCTTCTCGGCGACTCCATACGGCACCCGCACCCCCACCCCACAGCTCGGCCAGCACACGCGACAGGTGCTGCACGACCTCGCCGACGTCAGCGAAGCGGAGCTCGATGCGCTGGAGGCTGAGGGCGTGATCGGGACGGAACCGATGCTCTCCGCAGAGGGCGGCATCGCCAGGGGCGGCAGGTGACCCGCCCACTCGATGGCGTCGTCGTCGTGGAGGCCGGCGAGGGCATCACCGCGGCCTATTGCACGCAGATCATGGCCGTGCTCGGCGCAGAGGTGGTCAAAGTCGAGCCGCCGGGTGGCGATCACACACGCCGCCTCGGTCCGTTTCCGAACGACCTCCCCGACCCGGAGCGAAGCGGGCTCTTCCTCCACCTCAACCACAACAAGCGCTCGATCACGCTCGACCTCGACACGGCAACCGGCCAGGACCTCTTTCGCTCGATCGTCCGTGGCGTCGGGATCGTCGTTGAAGACTTCGCGCCCGGGCACCTGGACGAGCGCGGCCTCGGCTACGAGGCGCTGTCGCAAGATCACGAATCGCTCGTCATGACCTCGGTCACTCCCTTTGGCCAAAGCGGGCCATACCGCGACTACCGGGCAACGGAGCTCACCCTGTTCGCGCTCGGCGGGTTGGCGAACCTCGTGGGGTCGATCTCGCGAGAGCCGCTCAAGTTCGGAGGCAGCCCGGCGCTCCACGCCGCGGGCGTGAGCGCGTTCTCGGCCACGCTCATGGCGCTGTACCTGGCGGAGGAGGCGGGGGTCGGCCAGCACGTCGATGTCTCGGTGATGGAAGGTCTGGCCGCGAGCCACTTCCAGGACCTCGCCGAATACGACTACCACGGTCTGGTCCGCCGTCGAGGCGAGCTGCGCACGCCGATCCCGTGCCAGGACGGCTTCGTCTCGTTCGCGTACCAGGCGCAACAGTACGCCGACTTCCGCCGCCTGATCCTCGGCGACGGCGCCCCTGAGGAAGACATCGACGCAGCGACGATCGAACAGCGACGTCGCGAGGGCGAGTTGGATACCGAAATCCTGGTCTGGAGTTATGACAAGACGAAGGAGCAGGCGTACCGGCTCGCGCAGGAAGCGCACGTCCCCGCAGCCTACCTGGCCGACATGAGCGACGTGGTGGCATCGCCGCAGTACGCTGCGCGCGAGTACTTCGTCGAGATCGACCATCCGAAGGCGGGGGCGCTCCGCTACCCGGGCCTCCCAGCGAAGCTGACCGACGTCGACTGGGAGTACGCGTCGGCGCCACTGCTGGGCCAGCACACCAACGAAATACTGAAGCAGTTCACCGATCTCACCGACGACGAGATCGCCGAGGTGACCGCGGCGGGGGTGCTGTAGTGGCCTCGAACGCCCCGCGCCTCCCGCTGGAGGGCATCCGTGTGCTCGATCTCGGAATGTTCTGGGCCGGCCCCTACGCGGCGAAGTGGCTGGGCGACGCCGGGGCCGAGGTGATCAAGATCGAGTCCACCAGCCACCCAGACAACCTGCGCATCCTCGCTCGCGGCGTCTACCCCGACGGCGAGCCCGGCGAGCGGCCGTGGAACCGCTCCGGGATGATCAACGAGCGCAACCGCAACAAGCGCGGCATCGCGCTGGAGATGGGCCAGCCGGAGGGCCGCGACCTCTTCCGCCAACTGGTGGCGATTAGCGATGTCGTCGTCGAGAACTTTAGCAACCGTGTGATGGCGCGCTGGGAACTGGACTACCCGCGGCTGCGCGAGATCAACCCTCGGATCATCCTCGCTTCCGTGTACAGCCAGGGCGCGGCCGGGCCGGAGAGCGGCTATGTCTCCTTCGGCGGCACGCTGGAGCAGCTTGCTGGCATCACCTACATCACCGGCTACCCGGACGAGATGCCCGGGGTGATGAGCGTGCAGCTTCCCGACCCGGTCGGCGGAACGATGGCGGCGGGGCTGATCTTCGCAGCGCTTCGCCAGCGGCGGCTCACCGGCGAGGGCACGCACATCGACTTCTCGCAGCGCGAAAACGTCACCGCACTGCTCGGGGACATGGTGCTGGACTATCAGATGAACGGCCGCGTGCCCGAGCGGCGTGGCAACCGCGACCGTCACAACGCCCCCCAGGGCGCGTACCGCTGCGAGGGCGACGACGCTTGGGTCACGATCGCGGTCGAGAACGACGAGCAGTGGGCCGGCCTCTGCCACGCTATCGAACAGCCGGAACTCGTCGACGACGAGCGCTTCGCGAGCGTGCTCGGGCGCCACGAGCACCACGACGCACTCGACGTGATCATCACGCTGTGGACCGAGACGCGCGGTAAGCACGCCGCGATGACGACACTCCAGCGCCACCGTGTGCCCGCCGGCGCGGTCTACGACGCATCGGACCTCTACGCCGACGAGCACCTGAGGGAACGCGACTACTGGGACGAGGTCGAGGATCCGGATGCCGGAAACCATCTCTATCCCGGCCGGCCGATGCGGCTCTCGAAGACGCCGTTGGGTACACGGCGCGCGACGCCCACGCTCGGCCAGGACAACGAGTACGTGTTCGGCGAGCTGCTGGGGATGAGCGCCGAAGAGGTCACTGGCTTGAACAAGCGTGGCCTGATCGGGAGCGAGCCGACCGACGCGGCCCGTCGAGGCCGACTCTAGCGCGGGCCCTCAGCCGCCGGCCGTCGCGATCTCTTCCTTCGTCAGCGTTGTCAGTGTCGCCAGCACCGCCTCGTTGTGCTCGCCGAGGAGCGGGGCGGGCCCACGAATCCGTGGTCGTTCGCCGTCGATGCGCCAGAGTGGGCCGAAGTACTGGTACGCGCCGCCGTCGGGATGCTCGACCACCTGAGCGTAGCTTCGCTGCGCGTACTGCTGATGCTGAAGTACCTCGATGCTCGTGAGCACCGGTGAGGCGGGCACCGCGGCGGCTTGAAGGGCCTCGGCCAGCTCTTGCTTGTCGCGCCGTGCGGTCCAGCGGCCCAGTGCCTCGTCGAGTTCGGCGCGGTGCCGGAGGCGGTCCGCCAGCGTGCGAAAGCGCGGATCGTCGCGCAACGAGGGTGCCTCCAGAACGCGGGTCAGGCCGGCCCATCCCTCCTCGCCGCGGGGTGCGATGGCGAGCCACTGATCTACCCCGCGCGCGGGGTAGATGCCGTGCGGCGCCCAGAGCGGATGGGTGTTCCCCGCGGGCGCGGTCACCCGTCCGTTCACTGTGTAATCGAGGATCGCCTCACCGATGAAGACGATGCTCGATTCGAGCTGTGAGAACTCGATGTACTGTCCACGCCCGGTGCGCTCGCGTTCCAGCAACGCGGCGATGATCGCGGCAGCGCCGTGCATGCCGTTCATCGGGTCGCCAATATTCGTGCCCGACTTGAGCGGCTCGCCGTCCTCGTACCCGGTCATGCCGTAGATGCCAGAGAGTTCCTCCTGCGTGACGCCGTAGCCGACGTAGTCGCGCTCGGGTCCGGAGTCGCCAAACGCGGTCATCGAAATCAGGACGATCCGCGGATTGACGGGTTCGAGGTCCGGCCACGCGATCCCCAGCCGCGCTAGCACCCCGTAGGCGAAGTTCGCGATCACGACGTCGCTCACAGCCACCAGCTCTCTGAACGCGCGGGCGCCGGTCTCCGAGCGCAGGTCGAGCGTGATGCTTCGCTGTCCGCGGTGAAGCTGTTCGAACGCGCCTCGGCGGTTGTGTTCGCGCTCGAAGCCGATGCGGCCGGCGGCGTTGTCTGCCAGGTAGCGCGCGTAGCCGCGGGTGCCGTCGGTGCGCGAGCGAGACTCGACCTTGACCACCTCGGCGCCGTAGTCGGAGAGCACTTTCGTCGCGCGCGGTCCCGCCCAAATCTGAGTAAGGTCGAGCACGCGGACGCCGTCGAGCGGTCGCGCCGGATCTGCCGGCTGCGGCGCATCGCCGTCCGGCTGGCGTGGAGGAGACCCGGGCGCAGGCAGCGAGGCCGCCTCCCGAGAGACCTCGGCGGTGTGCTCGCCGTGCAGCGGCGCGCGAGCGTCGCGCCATCCGCTCGCGAGCCTAAACGGCGGCCCCGGGTAGCGCGCCTGCGGGGCGTGCGGGTGATCGATCGTGACGAAGAAGTCCCGTTCGTCGAGCTGGGGTGAGCGCACGAGGTCTTCCGCCGTCGCCACGTAGCCGAAGGCGAAGCGTTTCGACTGGCCTGCGTGGTAGGCGTCGAATTTTCCGATGTCCGCGAGCCAGTCGATGATCACCGGGTCGATGCGCTCTCGCTGCGCCATTCTGCTGCCCGGCGGCCCCGCGCTCATGCCCGGCTGCCCCGCGAACGCCGGATCGAGCAGCAGCTCGGCCCCGACCAGCTCGTGAAAGCCAAGCCACGGGCCCGGTCCGACGTGAACGCCGACGAGGCCGTCCCGGCACGGGAAGACCTCGAAGGGGTAGTTGGAGTTGTGGTGGCGGCCCTGTCGCGGCATCGGGCGGTCGCGCTCGCTGCCGAGCGCCCACATCTCGAGCAGGTCGGCGTTCGCCTCGACGCCGGAGACTTCGACATCGCTGCCGCTCCCCGATCGCTTGGCAGCGAGCAGGGCAGCGAGCGCACTGGCCGCGGCGGTCTGACCGTGCGCGACGGAGCAGAGGTATCCGCCCGACTTCAGCGGCGAGCGGTCAGGCTCACCGGTGCAAAACGCGAGCCCCGACGCTGCGGCGAGAGTGAGTTCCGTCGCCTTCCACTCCGCCCATGGCCCGGGGCCACCGAACCCCACCAGGCTCGCCACGACGAGGGCCGGCCGTTGCTGCCTCAGCTCGCCGGGCGACGTGCCCCAGCGCTCCAGTTCCGCGGCCGCGGAACCATCGACGACCAGCAGATCGGCGTGGCCGGCGAGCGAGCGAAAGAGGTCGCGGTCCCCGTCGCGAGCATGGTCCAGCACGGCGCTTCGCTTCCCGCGGCTGACGTGCAGGAACGCGAGGCTCGACTGAGTCGAGGTGTCCTCGCCTGCGAAGGGGGGAAGCAGCCGCAGCGGGTCACCGTCCGGCGCCTCGATCTTAACGACATCGGCGCCGAGACCCGCGATCAACATCGTGCAGTAGCCGCCGGCGATCCCGGACGAGAGATCGAGCACGCGAACGCCGTCCAGAGCGTGCCTCTCGCCGCCGACGTTGGAGCGGGCTGGGCGTGCCGTCACATCTCCTCCGTCGCGAGGTGCCATGCTAGCACGCCATGCCACTGAATGATCATCCGGGACAATAATGAGATACATGGTCATAAGACTCAGTATTTGAACGCTATTCGGCATCGTTTGACACTCGGTCGGAGCCTGCGTAAAGTCGGAGCGACCTTGGCGACTCAGGTTGCGGGAGAGGCCGAATCTCTGCCGCGACCATGGCGCTCCGCCGACCGTCGTTTCGGTCTCTCACGAACTGAGCTGGGCAGCCAGTGCCCGTGCGTAGGATGGGGTGGCAGCGTGCAACTCGGCTTCGTCATTGACCAGCGAGTCTGCATCGGATGCCACGCCTGTACCGTGGCGTGCAAGGGTGAGAACGACGTACCCGTCGGCGACTTCCGGACCTGGGTGAAGTATTCAGAGGGCGGGGCGTATCCGGACGTCTCCCGCTCGTTCCTCGTAGAGCGCTGTAACCATTGCGGAGATGCGCCCTGCGTCTCGATTTGCCCGGTGGAGGCGCTCTACAAGCGCCCGGACGGCATCGTCGACTTCAGCACCGACCAGTGCATTGGCTGTCGTGCCTGTCAGGCGGCGTGCCCGTACGACGCGATCTATATGGACGACGATGCCGGTGGCACCATCGCGAAGTGCAACTTCTGCTCGCACAGAATCGACCAGGGCCTCCAACCGGCCTGCGTCGTCGTCTGCCCGACCGACGCGATCCTCTTCGGCGACTTCGCCGACCCCGCAAGCAACGTCGCGACACTGGCGAACGGCGGCCTCGGCGCGCGACCGCGCGCAGAACTTGGCACGCGGCCAAAGCTCGCGTATGTAGGCGCGAGCGCTGAGACGATGGCTGCCGATCGCACGTCCGCACGAACCTCGGCGATGATGACCTCGCCATGGGATGCCGGCCTGAACGATGGTCCGCCCTCGCTCGCGGAGACCGCCGAGCCGCACGATGTCTACAACGTGCGCCATCAGTCCCCCTGGCACTTCATGGTCTCGGCCTACATGGGCACGAAGTCCGTAGCGACGGGCGTGCTGCTGTTGGCCGCGTTGGCGCTTGGCGTCGGCTACGATGAGGAACGCGAACTAGCGGCAGTCGGCGGCCCGATCCTCGCGCTGGTATTCATCGCGTTGACGGGGCTGATCCTCACTGTGGACCTGGAGCGGCCTGAGCGCTTCATGCGCATTCTGCTCCAACCGAACTGGCGCTCATGGCTCGTGCGAGGCGCCTACCTGCTACTCGCGCTCGCCGCGCTCGCCGTGATCTGGCTCGTGCTTGAACTCGCCGGAGCGGAAGACGCGATCGCCGTGATCGCCTGGATCACCGTTCCGATCTCAGCGCTGACAGCGATCTATACGGCCTACCTCTTCTGGCAAACGCCCGGCCGCGAACTGTGGCAGACGTGGGCGTTCCTGCCCCACCTGCTCGCCCGCGCCGCGGTCGCCGGGGCTGGCGCATGGCTGATCGTCGTCGCCCTGGCGGATACCGAGCGCGAGATTCACTCCGTGCTGGCAGTCGTTCTGGCGGGTGGCCTCGCCGTGAGCGTGCTGGCGAGTGCAGTCGAGTTCGGGCGTCGCGGTACTGCTCACCTCGAGCGGGCGCGCTCGCTCGCGGTCAGAGGGCGCCTCGCTCCGGTCTTCTGGGGCAGCATCGCGGGCGGACACGTGGCGCCCGCGATCCTCGTTGCCATCTATCTCTCAACGTCGGCGTCAACAGGGCTGCTGGTTCCCGCAGCTGCGCTGGCGATATTTGGTCTGCTCGCGCAGGACGATATCTGGGTCCGCGCCGGCCAGGCGATCCCGCAGAGCTAACGGAAGGCACACTCAATGGCGACACTCGGACGACTATTGAACCTGGGACCGGGCCACGATCAGCCAGTCGAGCCGGCCGTTCCCGCGGACCAGCAGCACCCTCCGGCCGATCAGTGGGACCACTGGAAAGAGGTGGACTCCCACGGCCGCGAGCGCGACTACACGGTCGTCCCCGCTACCTGTTTCAACTGCGAGTCGGCCTGCGGGCTGCTCGCCTACGTCGACCGCGAGACGATGGAGATTGAGAAGTTTGAGGGCAATCCGGAACACCCGGGCAGTCGCGGCAACCTCTGCGCCAAGGGGCCCGCGACAATCAATCAGGTTCGCGATCCGGAGCGCATCCTCTACCCGTTGAAGCGCGTCGGCGAGCGCGGCAGCGGCAAGTGGGAGCGCACGACCTGGGACGAGGCGTTGGACGCGATCGCCGCGCAGATCCGCACGGCGTTCGACGAAGACCGCCATGACGAAGTGATGTACCACGTCGGCCGCCCCGGCCATGACGGCACGATGGACCGCATCCTTCACGCATGGGGCATCGATGGGCACAACAGCCACACGAACGTCTGCTCCTCCGGCGCGCGCCTCGGCTACTTCCTCTCAATGGGCGCGGACCGCCCGGTGCCGGACTACGCGGGCTCGAAATTCATCATGCTGCTCAACTCCCACCTTGAGACCGGGCACTACTTCAACCCCTACGCGCAGCGCATCACCGAGGCGCGGAAGGCGGGGACGAAGGTCGCCACCTTCGATACGCGACTCTCCAACACCGCGTCGATGTCCGACTACTGGCTGCCGACGTGGCCGGGCTCCGAGGATACGGTGCTGCTGGCGATGGCGAAGGTGATCCTAGACGAGGATCTCCAGGACACCGCGTGGATCGAGCGCTGGGTGAACTGGGAAGAGTCACTCGAGGCGCTGAAGCCGGACGCCGAGCGCACGGTCGGTTCCTTCATTGAGCTGATGAAGGAGCTCTATGCGGAGTACACGCCTGAGCTGGCCGAGCAGGCGAGCGGCGTCTCCGCCGTCACGATCCGCGAGGTCGCGATCGAGGCCGGAAAGGCTGGCTCTGCGTTTTCATCCTACGTCTGGCGCAACGCCGCCACCGGTAATCGCGGTGGCTGGATGGTCGCGCGTGCGCTGATGCTGCTACACATGCTGACGGGCAGTGTCGGCACTGAAGGCGGCGTCGCACCGAACAGCTGGAACAAATTCGCGGCGCGGCGACCGGATCCGGCTCCGCCCGCCCCGGACCGCTGGAACGAGATGACGTGGCCGCGCGAGTACCCGCTCACCCACTACGAGATGAGCATCCTGCTGCCGCACTTCGTGCGTGAGGGCCGCGGCCGCGTCGACACATACTTCACACGCGTCTACAACCCGGTGTGGACGAATCCGGACGGGTTCGCCTGGCTCGACCTGCTCACGGACGAGGACAAGATGGGCCTCCACGTCGCGCTCACGCCCACATGGAGCGAGACCGCGAACTTCGCGGACTACGTACTGCCAATGGGGCTGGGGCCGGAGCGACACGACCTGCAGAGCCAGGAGACGCACCACGGCAAGTGGATCGCCTTCCGCCAACCCGTCGTACGGGTCGCCCGTGAGCGCCTCGGCGAGAGCTTCGAGACGACGCGCGAGGCCAACCCCGGCGATGTGTGGGAAGAGGACGAGTTCTGGATCGAGCTCTCGTGGCGTATCGACCCGGACGGCTCGCGAGGCATCCGCCAGTACTTTGAGTCGCCCTACCGCCCCGGCGAGAAGGTGACGATCGACGAGTACTACCGGTGGATCTTCGACAACTCGATCCCCGGGCTCCCTGAAGCGGCCGAAGAGCAGGGGCTCTCGCCCCTCCAGTACATGCGCAAGTACGGCGTCTTCGAGGTCAGCGGCGCGGTCCAGCAGCACGAGCAGACGACCGACGACGGCGGAACCCATGGGTTCAGCACGCCGTCGAAGAAGGTCGAATTCTACACCAAGGCAATGGCCGAATGGGGCTGGCCGGAGTACGCCTACCCAACTCCCGTCGAAAGCCATGTCGATATCTCGAACTTCGAGGTTGCCGACGGCGAGTATCTGTTGATCCCGACGTTTCGCTTGCCGACGCTGATCCACACCCGCTCCGCGAATGCGAAATGGTTAAACGAACTCTCACACACCAACCCGCTCTGGCTCCATCCGACGGACGCTGAACGGATCGGCCTCGAGACAGGCTCGCTCGCACGGGTCTCGACCGAGATCGGCCACTTCGTGCTGCGTACGTACGTGACGGAGGGCATTCACCCGGGCGTCGTCGCCTGCTCGCACCACATCGGACGCTGGGGCCTGACAGGCTCGGCGGAGGGAGACCGCACGATGACCCGCGTCGCGCTCGATCGCCCGGGCGAGGGGCGCTGGCGGTTGCGCCAGGAACAGTCGCCCGCAGCGTATGACAGCGACGACCCGGACACGGCCCGTCGCTGGTGGGCGGACGGCGGCGTCAACCAGAACCTCACGCACCCCGTGCACCCTGACCCGATCAGCGGTATGCACTGCTGGCACCAGAAGGTGACCATAGAGCCGGCGCATCCGGACGATCGGTACGGCGACATCGAGGTGGACACGAACCGCAGCTTCGAGGTCTACCGCGAGTGGCTCACGCAGACGCGCGCCGCGCCCGGCCCGGGCGGCCTGCGCCGCCCACTGCACTTCACGCGACCGCTGAAGCCTGCTGAGTCGGCCTACTACATCGACGGAGTCGCGACGACCTGACGGCCAACCGCACGCTCGCCGCAGCCCACGACATAGAACATAGATTTCGCGTAAGAGAATGCCCAGCACACCCGGGCGGCCCGCGAGGCGGGCCGGGGACGTCGGTCGGACGCTGCTGACTACTCAGCAGTGAACTCCGGCGCCCGCTTCTCGAGGAACGATCGCACGCCCTCCGAGAACTCGCCGGCGGGCTGTGAGAGCCCGCGCGCGAGACCCGACAGGTACTGAGCGTCGTCGTAGCTGAGATCGAGCGCCTTGTCCATCAACACCTTCGCCCACTGCGTGGCCACCGGCGGGCCGGAGGCGATGTCGAGAGCAAGTTCGCGGGCGTCGTCCATCAGCTTGTCGGGCTCGGAAAGCTGCGTCACGAGGCCGATGCGGTAGGCCTCCTCCGCGTCGATATCCTTGTTCGTGAAGAGCAGATGGCGCGCCATGCCGACGCCCACCAGGTGTTGGAGGTACCACAGCTCCGCGCTCGGGATCAACGCTCGCCGCAGGTAGACATGGGAGAATCTGGCGTTCGTCGAGGCGATGCGGATGTCGGACGCCATCGCCATGCCGTAGCCGGCGCCTGCGGCGATGCCGTTGATCACGCTCACCACCGGCTTGCGCACAGTGTCGTGCATGAAGCGCGGCACGGGCGACGAGGGCGACGGTTGCTGGTAATAGGTCTGGCCGCCCTCGTTGAACTCACGTTCCTCGTGACTGTCCGGCCGGAACGCGCGCACATCGGCGCCGGAGCAGAAGCCGCGGCCCGCGCCGGTGATCAGCAGGACGCGCACCGACGAGTCGGCCTGGACCTTCGGCAACACGTCATAGAGTTCCTGCGACATGGTTCGGTCCATGGCGTTCAGCTTCTCCGGAAAGTTGAAGGTGAGCGTCGCGACATGCTCACTGACCTCGTAGATGATGCGTTCGTAGTCGCTCATCGCATTCTCCTTGCTCGCATGCGCCGTCCAGCACGGTCAGACGGCGACAGTACGTATCATCGGTGCATCGCAAGTGAAGTGGCAAGCGTGTGTTCGGCTGTAGGGCTATAGGCGGAACGGCTCTCGTCGCGATCCGCTCCTACGTGCCTCGCAGCCGCGGGTCCAGCACGTCGCGCAGCGCGTCGCCGAGCACGTTGAAGGAGAAGACGATCAAGGTGATGGCGAGGCCAGGCCAGATTGCCAGCCACGGCAGGCGTCGCATGAAGGTCAGGCCGTCGCCGCTCAGCATCGCGCCCAGGTCCGGGTGAGGAGGTGGCAGGCCGTAGCCGAGGAATCCGAGCGAGGCGGCGATCAGGATCACCGAGCCGAGCGTGACGGTGGCGGAGAAGATTATGATGTGCACGATGTTGGGCAGGATGTAGCGCAGCATGATCCGTGCATCGCCGGCGCCGAGCGCCCGCGCGGCCTCCACATACGGCTCCTCGCGCACCTGCACGACCACACTGCGCACGAGCCGTGAGGCGTTCGGCGCGTTGCCGAGGCCGATCACGATGATCAGCGTCGTCGCGCTCGGGCCCAGCAGACCGACCAGCGTGATCAGAATGATCAGCAGCGGGAGCGCGATCCAGACGTCGATCAGCCGCTGAAACAGCTTGTCGAACCAGCCGCCGTAGTAGCCGGAGAGCACGGCGATCAGCGTCGCCGTGCTCTTCGCGAGGAGC
>DASCRM010000026.1:0-5859 GCA_034406555.1 Dehalococcoidia bacterium
CTCGGAGCGAGGGCGGGGAGACGTTACATGGCCGACGACGAACAGCAGATTCACCGAGGCCTGAACGGCGTCTACTTCGACCGTACCCAGACCACTCACATCGACGGCCGAGCGGGCACGCTCCAATACCGCGGCTACTCGATTCACGACCTCGCTCAGCACTCCACCTTCGAGGAGACCTCCTACCTGCTGGTCAACGGCGAACTGCCGACCGCCGAGGAACTGAGCCGCTTCGACTCCGAGATGCGCGGCGCTCGCGAAGTGCCGGCCGGCGTCCTCGACATCATCCGCAGCATCAGCGACGCCCACCCCATGGACGTACTGCGCACCGCCGTCTCCGCCCTCGCCGCCTTCGACCCGGAGGTCGGAGACAACTCTGCGGAAGCGACCCTGCGCAAAGGCAACCGCATCACCGCGCAGGTGCCATCGCTGATCACCGCCCACCATCACATCCGCAACGGTCGCGACCCCGTCGAACCGAACCCCGACCTCGGCCACGCCAGCAACTTCCTGCACATGCTTCACGGCAAGCCACCCAGCGATGATGCCGCCTCGCTGATGGACACCGACTTCATCCTCCATGCCGACCACGGCTCCAACGCCTCCGCCTTCACCGCCCGCGTCGTCGCCGGGACGGACGCCAACCTGCACGCCGCCATCGCTGCCGCGATCGCAGCGCTCAGCGGGCCGGCGCACGGTGGCGCAGCCGAAAACGTGATGAAGATGGCGCAGGAGATCGGCGACGCCTCGAAGGCCGCCGCGTACGTGAAGGCGCTACGCAAGGACCGCCAACCGGTGATGGGTTTCGGTCACCGCGTCTACCGCGCCGAAGACCCCCGCGCCCGCCACATGCGCGACGGCGTGAAGCGACTGTCCGAGGAAATGGGCCAGCCGCAGTGGTACCAGATCCTCGAAGCCGTCGTGGAGGCGATGCAGCCCTACGCGCGGCTGGGAGTCAACGTAAACGTCGACTTCTACGCTGGCGTCGTCTACTACCTGCACGGCATCCCGGAAGACCTCTTCGTCCCGATCTTCGCCATGGGCCGCATCCCCGGCTGGGTTGTCCAGGTCCTCGAACAGTTCGAACACAACATCCTGATCCGCCCCCTGCTCCGCTACGAGGGCGAACTCGACCGCACTTACGTCCCGCTGGGCGACCGCTAACCGCACCCGAGTCCACCGAGGGACGCGCCACCCTTTCATCCCCGCTCACCCTGAGCCCTTCGAAGGGTGACCCACGCCCCTACGCGTTGATCGGCACCAAGCGCCCCCCTCCAACTCCAGGCAGGGCGCGAGGGCACAACCCTCGCATCCAGAGGACGGGTGGGCGGGCTCCAATTCAAACAACACAGCTCGGCGCAGCCGAGTCCCTTCCGCCCCGCCCGCCAGCCACAGAACCGCGATACGATCGCGGCATGACGAACACACACCCACAGCCTGAAGCGATCGAGGTGCTCACCGGCACACTCGAGACCCTGCGCGTCATGCTCACGCTGATCCCCGCCGACGCCATCGAGGCCACTAGCGAGGAAGGCTGGTCGCCCCGCGACGTGATCGCCCACCTCCAATCCACCGAAGGCGTCGCCTTCCAGGGCCGCATCCGCGCGCTCGCCACCGGCAACCGGCCGACGATCGAAAACTACGACGAAGAGAGCGAACTCGAGCGCTCCGGCCTGCGTGAGCGTGCGATCGGCGAACTGCTCGATGGCTTCTCACTGACGCGCTCCGAGAGCGTGCGCTTCCTGCGCTCGCTGCCTGCCGACGCCTTCGCAAGCATCGGCGACCACTCCGTCGCAGGCGAGATCAGCCTCGCCGACCTCGGCAACCACCGCGCCTACCACGACGAGCTCCACATCGCCCAGATTACCAACCTGCTCGCCGCCGGCCTCCAGCCCCACCGCGCCAACATGCAGCAGTTCTAGGGGCCGAGGGCCCTCGCAACGGTCGAAGAACCGCCCGACGCGAATCGGGTCGTCTCCACTCCGCTCCCTTCCTATCCACAAGGTGTCCGGAGCCGGCCCCAGTTCTCAGAGCGGGTCGATGGGGCTGCTATGCCGGTGCGCCGCCAGCCGGGGCCCCCCACTCAGCCGCGCGTCAACTCGCAGGCGAACCAACCCAACGCAGCTATCGACACCCGCCCGACGGCATCCGTCTCCAGAAGGCAGAGCGCGAGGGTGCAGCCCTCGCACAGACCAGGGGCAGGTGGGCGGGTGTCAGTCCAAACAGCACAGCTCGGCGCAGCCGAGTCCCTCCCCTCCAACCGCATGTACCATCCGCCCATGCCACTCCTCGCCACCTTCCGCGACGAAGCCCGCCGCCGAGGCCTGCTCGGCGCGGACGAGACCATCGACGCCGCCCGTGCCTTCGCGCTCGTGCGCGACATGCCCTACCGCCGCGCCTCGTCACGCGACCCGCAGGTCACCACGACCGAATGGACCGGCACCTGCTCCGGCAAGCACTACCTGCTCCAGGCGCTGCTCGAAGAACTCGGTCTCGCCACCATGCTGATCGTCTGCACCCACGAATTCACCATCGAGAACTCACCGTGGCTCCCGCCGGAACTGCTCGCCCACCTGGACGACGGCCCGATGCCCGACGTGCACCAGTTCCTGCGCGTAAAGACCAACCCGAACGCCCCCGACGGCGGCTGGATGACCGTCGATGCCACATGGCCGCTCGCTGCCAGCACGCTCGGGTTGCCGGTGAACGAAGAGTGGGAGTCCGCCCGCGGCATGCAGGTCGCCGCCGACCCGATCGAACTCTTCCACACGCCCCCGGACATCGACCCTCAGAGCTACAAAGAACAGATCATCGAACGCGAAATCGGCGACCAGGCCACGCGCCGCGACCGCTTCATCGAAGCCCTCAGCGATTGGCTCGCCCGCTCACTGGCTGGCTAGCCCGAGGGCTCCAATCCAAACAACACAGCTCGGCGCAGCCGAGTCCGAACTCCCCCGCTGGCGAGTGCCTAACCCCGCGCCTATAGTCGGGTCGGGCCAACCGAGGCCCGAAGGAGACGCAATTGCGCACAACCACAGGCGTCGAAGGCATCGATGCGCTGATCGAAGGCGGAGTCCCCCGGGGGTCCGCGATCCTCGTTTCGGGCGAAGCCGGCACCGGCAAGTCCGTACTCTGCATCCAGTTCATCCTGGCCGGCATCCGCGAAGGCGAGCCCGGCGTAATCGCCACCGCCGACCACCCGGGTCGCGTGATCGAAGCCGCATCCTCGCTCGGCTGGGACCTGCGAGGCGCGATCGATGACGGCTTCGCCCGCGTCGTCCAGATCGACCGAGACGAACCCTCCCCGCCCGCTGCTAGCAAAGCAACTGAGGGTGAGGAGAGTGCCGAGGGCGCCGAGCCCCCCGTGGCGGCTCCGTCAGCGGCCACTCTGTCTCCCGCTGAAACGGCCGCAGCTGAGATCGCCGCAGCCGTCACCGAGCTCGGTGCTGAGCGTGTCGTCATCGACCCGCCGCTACTCGCCGGATCGCCCGACACGGACGCGGCCGGTGAATTCATCGCCTCGCTGCTGCACGCCACGCTCAGGGAAACGCACTGCACGACCCTGATCAGCGGCCTGCGCGTCCGCGGCGCACCCGGCCTCACACGGCTCGGCATCGAAGAACAAATCGCTGACGGCATCATCGACCTGCGTGTCGAAGAAGACGGCGGGCGCCGTCACCGCGTGCTCGCCATCTGCGAGATGCACGGCACACGCACCAACCTCGACGACCACCTCTTCGCGATCCTCGCCGGCCGCGGGATCGTCGTCGGCGAGGCCTAGCCCGTCGCGAACCGGCATTCCTGCGGAACCCACACACTGACCGACCCTATCGACGTCACCCTCACGCGAGCGAAGCCCACGGGCGGAGCAACGCGCGCCCACGACTCCTGCTTGTTCTTCGCGGGGCGTAGCTGAGATTTCCTTTGCTGCCGAAGAGACCGCTCAAGACGCGACTTGCAGAGCAGAGCGGGAGAGCCCAGCCCTCGCATCCAAGGGGTGGCTGGGTGGGCTCCATCCAGGAACACACAGGCTCGGAGTAGCCGAGACCCTCCCCGCCTAGACGCGCCGCCCACGACGGCGTTTACGTCGTCGTCGCCGCTGCGCGTGCTCCGGTCGGTTCGATGTCGCCTCGGGCGGAGCAAGTTCCTCCGCGGCCGGTGGCGGCTCCGGGCGGAAGCGCTTCGTCATCGCCACGGTGATGCGGTTCGTGACCCGCATCGTCAAGAACATCAGCCCAAAGATGATCGCGATCTGAACCAGCGTGTCGACGAGGGTTGCCGATTCTCTCCACAGGGTGAAGAGCCCGAACGCCACGGACAGTAGGAACGCCAGAACAAGCTGTTGCTTCATCGACTGCGTCTGCATGGGCGGATGCTACCGCCAAAGGCACCCGGACAGTGAGCCCGGGCGCAGCGAGGCCAAGACAACCTCGACGGTGTCCACACGAATCAGCGGGGGCGGGCGGGCGGCGAGGCCACAACCACCTCAAGGCTTCCGCCCGATCCTCCAAGCTCATCAGGGGCTGCGGGTGGGTGGGCATTACCACAATGGTTCAACGGCCGCAGAGACTCCGACTGACCAACACGGGACGCGAGGCGCTAAGACTCGCCCTCGCCTATCGCTCGCTCCTGAAACTCGCGATCGGCCCGTTTGCCCTGGTACACGCGCATATCGATCGCCCGCCGCACCTCCGGCACAATCCGGATCAGCAGCCGAGGCTCCGTCTGCATGTTCGCGAAGAACGCATCCACCTGCGCCGCCCTCGACGCATCGCCACGGCCGACATACTTCTCCGCCAGCAGCCGCGAGATCGGCCAGATGTCGAAGTCCGGAGGCCCCAGCACCTCGGCCAGCCCGTCCACCTCCACGTGCCCCGATAGCGGCGCACCAGCTTCGATGCACAGCGAGGTGCGGCCGTCCTTCATCAGCTGCCGGCACCAGACGCGCGAATAAGTGCCCGTCAGCCAGACCACGCCCTCTGCCTCGTCGTAGAGCCACCAGACCGGCACCGTGTACGGCCGGCCATCGCTCCGCAGTGTCGCGATCACGCCGACGTGCGGCTGCCGCAGGAACTCAGCGCGATCCTCCGCGCTCATTCGTGGCATCGAGGCCCCCTGCTACGTGCCTGGCGGACCATCACTCCTGCCAGGCAGGATCGTCTAACCGTGTGGGCCCTACACGAACCCCGATGGTGGCTAGTCGTCGAGCAGCACGTCTAGCGGCTCGGCGATGCCCTGCATGTCCTCGCCGTTCGTCGAGATGCCGAAGGCCGTCGCGAAGCGCTGGTAAGACTCCGACACATCGCCGTACTTCATGTGCCCGGCGGTGTGTTGCACGCCCGCCAGAAGCAGTTCCTCGCGGTACTTCGACCCGCTCAGCTGGTAATCGTCGACAAACGCCAGCCCCAGCTCCTGGTTGTGCGGGTCATTGCCCATCTTTGCCGCCGCCACTGCCAGCGTCTGCACCAGCGCGCTGCGGTCGTGACCGGCTTCGAGGTACGCACGCGACCACGCCACGCCCTGCGGCGGGTCCAGCTCGGTGATCGCACCATCAACGTTGTGGAGCAACTGCGAGGCGGAGAGCGAATGTGAGTCGCTCGGCGGCGTCGTGTCCTGCACGCCATTGCCCGGCGTGTTCCGCAGCCACATCGCCGACTGGTTGATGAACGACCCGGCGACGAAGAGCAGTTTCAGCCGATGCTTGTGGTTGAAGGTCCTGAAGAACCAGGCCAGCGTGTTCATGTACTCGAACGTGTGCTGTGGCATCGAGTAGTTCCGTGGCCCATTCGTCTGCAGCACCAACCGAGCAGACGCAATCTGCATCGTCTCGATGATCTGCACCGGATCCTTGCCCGCCAG
>DASCRM010000027.1:0-9387 GCA_034406555.1 Dehalococcoidia bacterium
CTATGTAGACGACGGCACCGTCGATCAGTGGCGTCGCGTAGACCGTCTCCAGGTCCACATCGTCGGTGCTGGCCGGATACTGCCACTGCCAGGCTGTCGGATTGAGTGCAGTCGTGGCGTCGGAGAGCTCGAATAACGATATCACGCCGTCGCTGGTCTGTGTGACCAGCAGATCGCCGCTGAGGGCTGGACTCGACCAGCCATCGGGGTTGGCGATGCGGGCGCAGCCGCTCACTACCAGCGCGAGCGCGAGCAGCGGGACTGCGAGTCCGACGCGAGTGCGGCGCGAACGTGCGCTAGATTCCCTGCGAAGCGACCGGATTCGGCGAAATTGGGGTGTCACACGTGAAACATAATGAGTTGCGGAGTCAGTTTTCAGGGGATTCACCTCTTGCGCTCAGACTCGCATCAGCCAGGACCGTGGCTTGCGCCGCGTCTTCGTCCTCGTGTCCGGGGACGGGGTCGTAGCCGCCGGTTTGCCCGGGGCGACAGCGCCCGATGCGCCGGACCGCCATCCAGCTTCCGCGGATCGCGCCGAAACGCTCGACTGCCTCGTACCCGTACGCCGAACACGTCGGCTGGTAGCGGCACTGGACTCCCTGCGAAGGCGAGATCGACCGCTGGTAGAAGAGGATCAACGCAAGCACTGGTCGCCTCAACATGGAAGGGCAGTCTGGTGAGATCTGGTCGTGCCACTCATAATGAAGACCGTAGATCACGATTGTAGATGGAAAGCTTCTCACATGAAGTCGCGAATGCTCTCGTTAACTCCTTAAAAGTCGCAGTTGTAACCGCTTCGTTGGCAGTCACCAGCACATCGTGTCCCGGCGTGGTCGGCACCTGGTGCACGATCTCGCGTAGCTGTCGCTTCGTGTGGTTGCGCACGACTGAGTTGCCGACGCGACTGCTGACAGCGAAGCCATAACGATTGTGGCTTAGGCCGTTGTCGAGGGCGTTCACGCGCAGCAGATGTGTCCGCGTGCGCCGGCCTCGTCGCAGCGTCGCGATGACATCGGCTCCACGTCGCAGCCGCTGCTCGCCTCGTCGGACTGCGGCCATCAAAGGGCTGCGTTCGCCGCAGTCGTGTACATGCGGGCCTCCGAGGGTGGGAACTGGCTAGACGGAGAGGCGTTCGCGTCCGCGCCCCCGACGACGCTGGATGATGTGACGGCCGTTGCGCGTGGACATGCGCGCACGGAACCCGTGCTTACGCTTGCGCGAGACGCGCTTCGGTTGCCAGGTTCGCTTGGGCACGTAAGACCTCCGCCTGGATCGAGGTCTGAGTATACGGACGGGTTACGCGCTGGAGCAATTGGGAGGGAAGGGCGCGTGTGGTCCGAGAGCAGCTGCGCTCAGCGGATCGCGGGCGCGGGCGCATCCGCGTAGAGGTAGCGGTACCACCCGTACTGCTCGACTACACGCTCCACGTAGCGGCGCGTCTCGCTGAAATCGATCGTCGCGATGTAGCCCGCGCCGCCCGGCCACCATTGCGCCTCTAGCCATCGGGCGGCGTTGTGCGGTCCGCCGTTGTACGCCGAGAGCGCGGCGAAGATGTTGCCATCGAAGCGCTCAATCTGGTCGGCGATGCAGCTCGCTCCGAAGCGGAGCGAACGGTCGGGAATTAGCAGGTCGCACAGCTGCCAGGGCACGCCCAGAGTGTTCGCGATCTGCTCGCCGGTCGGGGGGATCACCTGGGTCAGCCCGATCGCATTGGCGAACGAGACTGCGTCCGGGTTGAAGGCGGACTCCTGTCGGACGAGCGCGAGCAGCAGCAGCGGAGGCACTCCGGCCTCGACGGCGATCTCGCGGAAGTCCTCGCCGAAGGGCAGCGGGTAGGCGAGCTGCTCGATGGCAAGCGGCGTGCTCAGTCGCTGCTGGGGGGTGAGCAGCGCGAGCACGCTCGTCGAGGCCGAGAGCGCCCCCGCCTCGCTGCGCCCGATTGCGAGGTCGTCTTGAGCACGGACGAGCGCGTCGGGCGGCACGGACGGCACTTCCTGCGCAGCGGAACGTCCGGAAGCAGGGAGCGACGCGAGGACGCCGACCACGAGGCTAGCGATGACGGTGACGACTACCCGCACACGGTCATGGTAGCGCCGCCGCCGAACGGGGGAGGGCCCGCTGCTGCCGCTCGCTCGGTGGCGGCGTTACACTGCCTCGGACGCGAAGCGTTGGAGGACAGGAGTCGGCGGATGGCACTTCGGAAAGTATCGGCAACCCTTGTGGGTGCGGCGTTCGCGCTGATGCCGGCCCTCGTGGCTGCGCAGGAGCAGAGCCGCGCGCTGGGCGCGACCGGTGACTTCTGGCGGGTCGCGCTATTCACGCTACTGGGCCTCGGCGGGGTTCTTGTCGTCGCCGCGCTCGGGTACCTCTACCGCAGAGAGCGCGGTCTCGGCTGGGAGTTCCAGAAGCCGGACGCGGGCGACGGCGAAGTACACTAGCTGGCACGCGAGGGCACGGGAGGGGTTCCGGATGACGCTTGGAGTCGGCGACACGATGCCAGAGTTCATGCTGCGCGACGCGGAGCGTGAAGAGGTGACACAGGCGAACTTCGACGGCTCGATCGCGATCATGGCGTTCTACCCACTGGCCTTCACTGGCGGCTGAACGCGCGAGATGAGGGGTTTCCAGGCGATCCATTCGGAACTGGAAGCTCTCGGCGCTCGCGTTGTGGGTGTCAGCGGCGACAGCTTTGCGGCGAACGGTGCATTCGCGGAGAAGAACGATATCGAGTTCCCGTTGCTCTCCGATTGGCCGGACAACAAGACGATGGAGAGCTTCGGCGTGCGCGCCGAGGGCCGCCCGACGGCGAACAGGACGACCTTCGTCTTCGACAAGCAAGGCATGATCTGCGCGGTGATCGACGATGCGCGCGACATGGAGGCTCACCCCTCCGGCGCGCTGGACGCGGTGAAGGAGCTCATCGCCGACGGCTGATCGGTGTCGGGCCTGTGGGCTGGGCGGAGATGAAGAACGGCGGCCGAAGGGCAGCCGTTTCTGTTGCTTCTGTCGGGGAGGCGCTTAGTTGGGCGTGACGGCCGGGTTCTCGATCGCCTCGTCGATCTCTTTCTCGCGCTCGTTGATCATCGTCATGCGTTCGTCGATCACGGCACCCATCTCACGCAGTTGCTCCATCTTGCGGTCGATGATCTCGCTCTGCACCATGAGCGAGTCGCGGATCTGCACGACGCGAGCCTTGCGGGCGCTCATGTCGCGGTCGGGGCGGAAGGTCGCGCGCATCTGCGCGAACAACGCCTCCGCATCGACCATCTCCTTGATCTCCGCCAGCGAGAGGTTGAGCAGGCTCTGAAGCCGCTTAATCAGCTCGATGTGGTCGATGTCCTGATCAGAGTAGAGGCGGAAGCCCCCGTCCATTCGGTCGGCGGGCGTGAGCAGCCCCTTCTCCTCGTAGAAGCGCAGCGTGCGCTGGGTGACGCCGGTGCGATCGGCGACCTCGCCGATCTGGTAGCGCGCGTCGTCGCGGGGACCATCGGCCCCGTCGGTGGCAGAAGTGGAGGTGGGTTGCTGCGCCATGCGCGGAGCCTAGAGATTGCATGATCAAGGAGTCAAGGCGTCGCGACGGTCGGCAACCCAATTTCGTGCGTCGACGCTGGATTGGCGCGCCGTGAGCGTGTCTATTCCGCGTCGCCGCCGTCACCCGTGCTGGAGCCCGGCATCGCGGGTAGCAGCGGGTCGGCACGCTCCTCTGAGGGGGGCTCGGGCGGGGGGGCAACCTCCGCGGCGGCGGCGATCACCTTCGCCAGCAGGTCATCCGGCGCGGCGGGGACGAGCACGGCGGGCATGCCGGAGTCCCGCCAGACCTCGAGCGTCGCGGTGCTGACCGCGCCGCTGAGTTGCGCTATCAACGGCTTACGTGTCAGTTCGACGATGCGACGCAGCGCGAGCTGGTCGCGCACGGTCAGGGTCTCCGCGATGTCCGTGACCAGCAACGCGTCGAGGTCGAGCGTGGCCAGCGAGCGCAGCCGATCTTCGTCCGCTCCGGTCTCCAGCATCAGCACGCGGCCGAGCCGGCGCTCTTGTAGCGTCGCGGCGGCGGTGCGAGCGTCGTCGAAGATCAGGAAATCCGCACCGGCCTCGGCCAGCGCCTCGGCCTGCTCCGGTGTGGCGTCCTCGATGCGGCAGCCGCCGGGAGCCTCACCGGCCGCCTCGCTGATCGGCTTCGCGAGGGCGGGGTCGCTGAAGACGAGCGCGCCCGCGCCGGCCTCCGTCACTGCGGTCGTACCGGCGACGTCCGCGACCTCTGCCACCACCAGCACGTGCCCGCCCGCTCCAGCGTCCGCACCGGGCGCGAAGCCCATGGCTGCGCGACGGTGACGCGCGGTGTCGCGGATACGTTGGCGCAGTTTGCTCATGGGACGACCACGTCTTCATTTGTTGCGGAGGTGATGGAGGGCTGGAGCCGGCGGGGGGAATCGAACCCTCGACCTGCTGTTTACGAAACAGCTGCTCTACCGCTGAGCTACACCGGCCAATGCGAATATCGAGTATAGCGGAGGGGTGACCAGGCTCAATCGGGGCGAAGCCGGGGCCCCGACCGGGGTCGCACCCGCGGGTTTGTGCGCTCGACAGATCCTGCGGCGATCGGCAGGCTGAGCCGTAATTCAGACTTCTCCTTCACCCGACCGCTTCGCGCCCGCGGCTTCCGCCCCTCTCGTCGTCGTTGCTGCGCTGCTGGCCGCCCTGCTGCTTGTCGCTTGCGACTGCGTCCCGAACTCGGGGTGAACGACGCGGAAGACGCTCTCGCGCCGCTGCAGGAGGAGCAGACTGGTGCGCGCATCGCTCTGCGGGAGGCCAAGCGGGCGGCGGAGGCCTGCGACCCCGCCGCTGCGAATGCGGCGCTCGCAACTGCGAGGGAGGCCGCTGCCGCTGTCGAGCGGGATGGACCGAGAGTGATTGAGACCGCGAAGAACGCCGCTGTACGGGTCGCCAGCCATGAGCAACTCTCTGCGCGGGCCGCTAGCCTGCTCGTCTCGATCGAAGAGTTGATGGCGAGCATGCCCAGCCTGATCGGGCAGACGGAGGCTGCGGCCGCGCTTGCCCAGCAACCGCTGGACGATGGTGCCTGCGGCGATTCCGAAGACGATGAAACCGACACCACCGGCCGTGACGGTGACGAAGTCCTCGTCTTCGTCGAGGTCATCGTCATCAACTTTGAAGCATTCCCGACCTCGCAATTCCATCAGGCCGGTCCGGACGCATGCGACTTCGACCACTGGCACGCGGGTCAGGTCGTCTCGCTCACCGGCGTGCTTGCGTTTGACCGGGAGCCGGGTGGGTGCGGCTTCGGGAAAATCGGCGAGGTCACGGTCGAAGTGATCACTGTCTCGCAGGAGGTGATCGATGACTGGGAGCAGTCTGTCGCAGGCCAGTAACTGATCGAGGCCGCTCTTCCTAGCTGCTCAGATCAGTAGCGTGACGCCCAGCACGATGATCACGGCGTAGAGCAGGCGGTCGAACGAACGCTCCGGCAACAAGCCGCTGAGCCGCTGACCGACCCAGAGCACCGCGACACCGAACGGCAGGTAGAGCACGTACCAGCCGAAGATCTCACGACTCCAGAGGCCGGTGAGGCCGTGGCCCGCCCAGATCAGCGCCGCCGTGGGGACAAAATACGCCTGCAGCGTGGCGCGGAAGACCGGGGGAGGCCAGCGTCGCAGTGCTCCGTAGAGCACGACCGGCGGCGCGTTCGTGTTGTATGCCCCGCCAAGCAGCCCGCTGGCGAACCCTGACGCGTAGGCCCACCACGGGTGGTGCAACTCGACCAGGCGCGGTGCGACGAGGCTGTAGAGACCGATCACGATCAGCGAGACGCCGAGACCTCGCTGCACCACGTTGGCCGGGGCCTGTGTGAGCACGAGGATGCCGAGCGGGATGCCGAGGGCCGCGCCAACGGTCAGTCTCAGCGACGAGCGCCAGCGCAGCGACCGCCAGCCCTGTGCGAAGACCACGACAGTCGTGCTCAGGATTACGAAGGCGACGAGCGCCGTCGCGTCGCGCACGCCGAGGAGGAGCGTGAGCAGGGGCATCGCCACCAGCCCGGTGCCGAAGCCGAGCGTCCCGTGCACCAGCGCGGCGAGACAGAGGATGGCGATGATCGTGGCCGTCTCCATCGGCGGATGCTAGCAGCCCTCGGTGGGGGGATCGCCAATCGGCAGCGTGATAGCGTAGGTGCTCGACGCGTGAATTCGGGAGGCGACGGAGATGAGCGCATCTGTTGGCGAAGGCGCGCCGCTTGCCGCCTGCGAATACTGTCACCAGATCGTCGGAGCGCCACGCTCGTTCGCCTCGATGTGGCATCGCGGGACAGAGGTCGATGCGCCGTCCTGCTGCCTGGTTGAGCACTACCTGCGGCAGCAAGTGGCCCAGCAGGCACCGCCGCCGCCGTCGGGACCGATCAACGTGCGACCGCGCCAGGGCTCCGGCCAGCGACAGGGCCAGACGTCGCCGCTGATCATCGTCGACGAGTCGCTCAGGTAGGCAGAGAACCTACGCCGCGTGAGGCCCGTCGGGCACCTCTACTGGCGCGTTCCGCCGATGCCGCCCGGTTGCCAGGCGGAGGCCATCCAACCGCCGTCGACCACGATCGTCTGCCCGGTGACGTACGAGGAGTCGTCGCTGGCGAGCCAGAGCGCCGCTTCCGCGATGTCCTCCGGCTGCGCGGCGCGCGGGATCGGCTGCGTCCGGCGCAGGTTCTCTTCCAGCTGTTCGCGGTCTCGTTCGCGGCCCGGGAAGTCGTAGAGCAGCGGCGTCAGCATCGCACCGGGCGCGACGCAGTTCGCGCGAATCCCCTGCTCCGCTTACTCCACCGCGACGATGCGGGTGAGCTGCACGACCGCGCCCTTCCCCGCACCGTAGGCGGCCTGGCCGGGCATCCCCATGTAGGCGGAGACCGAGGCCGTGGTGACGATCGAGCCGCCGCCGTTGTCGATCAGGCGGGGCAGGGCGTACTTCATTCCCAGCCAGACGGCCCTCAGGTTCAGGTTCACCGTGTCGTCCCAGGCCTGTTCCGTCATCTCGTGCGTGCGTCCGCTGATGCCGGCTTCCTGGCCACTGGGCGCCGGCCTCCGGCCGTCGCCCGCCGCCGGCGTTGTTGTAGACGACGTCCAGCTTGCCCTAGCGGTGGATCGCGGCGCGTACCAGCGCCGGTACGTCGACGATCGCGACCTTCGCGCCTGCGCGCCCTCGCGCACGAAGGCGCGCGCCGCGGCCGCGCCCATGCCCGATGCGCCGCCCGTGATGATCGCTACCTTGTTGTTGAGTCTGCCCATGGTGCCCCCCTGCTCTGGCGCGACACGATAGCACGTGCGCAATCGATTCGAGGGCTGTGGGCGCGCCCTCTGACCGTCGATGATCCCCACACCATGATTCTCCGAATCGCTGTCGCACTGGCGACGGTCGCCTTGATCCTGACCGGGTGTACGGCGGAGGACGCACCGGACGCTGCTGCATCGGCGCCCACTGCGGCGACCACGGTGGCGGGGACGCAGCCGACGGCGGCCGCAGCGACGGCGACCGCCACCTCCGCGACCGTAGCGGGGCCAATGCTCGACAGCATCGAGAGCACGCTCATCCCGCCGGGCTATGACCCGACCGGCGAGCCGCTGCCGCCGATGCTGCTGCTGCACGGTGGCGGCGACAGCCGGGACTTCCTCGTGCGCTGGCAAGAGCGGCTGGAGCAGCTCTGGGCGTCCGACGCGCTGCCGCCGATGGTCGTCGCGACGCTCAGCGCGGGACGCTCCATCTACATGGACTATGTCGATGGCTCGCAGTGCCGGCAGTCCTTCATCTCTGGCCCCTTCATCGATCACCTGACGGCCCGATTCAACGTGAGCGAGGACGGGATCGCGCTCTTTGGCCTCTCGATGGGTGGTGCCGGCGCGCTGCGACTGGCCTTCAATGAGCCTGAGCGATTCTGCGTCGTCGTGGCGATGGAGCCGGCGCTCGACACGCTGACGGACTTCTCCGAGCTGCGCTCGCGTGATCGCTGGTGGCGCGGTGACGCGCTGGTGGAGAGCGTTTACGGCGGGCCGGGCGACGAGGACTACTGGTCGCGCACCCATCCCACCTCGCTGGTGCTGGTTAACGACGTGGCGATTCGCGACTTCGGGATGGCGATCTTCATCGAGGTCGGCGACGAAGACTTCTTCAACCTGCACGAGGGCACAGAGATTTTGCATCGTGTGTTGTGGGACCACGACATCCTCCACCAGTACTACCTGATCTGGGGTGCGAATCACGGGGGCAACACGCTTGAGCCTCGTTACGATGTCGCGCTCGCGTTCCTCGACGGGGCGCTGAGGCCGGACACATCTCCCGACGCGGGCGTAGTGCGGCTCGAGGGCTCGCTGGGCGCCGCGAAACGACAGGCCGAGGCCACATCGCCAGACCCCTGGGTCGGAGAGTTCGCTCCCTAGCGGCCGCGTGCCTCGCGGGTGGTGTCGTGCGCGCGGTCGTCGTGCGGCAGGTTGTCGGCAGCGCCGCGTTCGACCATACCCGCCTTCCACGCCGCGACAGGCGTCTCCTGCTCCGCGGTCGGGGCGAAGATCGACCGTTCCACCAGCTGCAGCTTGTGGATGTAGCGAGGGCAGTTGGCAAAGACCTCGCGCGCCCGCACGCGCACGATGAACTGCGCCTCCGGGTACTCAGCCAGCAGCTCGTCGTCGAGATCGATGGTTGCAGTGCCGTTGAGCCGCAAGCGCTGCTGCTCCTCGAAATCGATGAAGAGCAGGCCGACCTCGGCGGTCTCGGCGATGTTGCCCATTGATAGATACATGCCGTTGCCGTCGTAACTGGGGAACGCGATCGTGTGCTCGTCGATCACGCGCACGAAGCCCGGCGCGCCACCCTTGTAGGAGCAGTTGGGCCGACCGTTCGGGTCGACGGTCGAGAGAAAGAACATGTCGCGCGCCTCGATGAACTGGCAGCGGTCATCGTTGATCGAGTCCTCAGCGAGGTCCTCGAAGAAGTCAGCGAGGCGCGTGGTGTCGAACCGCTGATGCAGGTCGCGGTGGCCATCGTGGTACATCTCGCTCATCGGTCACTCCTCCGCATCGCTCGTGCGCGAACGCTAGCACGCGCGGACGGGCCCCGACGAGGCGCGATCGTGGTAGCGAGGCGGTGCGCGGTGCCGGGGCGTGGCAGCCGAGGCTAGAGGCGCAGCTCGCTGGAGTGGCCTGGGAAGAGCCGGGCCGATGGATCGACGTGCTGGCGGGCAGCATTGGCGGCGATCGCGGCCTGGCCGAAGCCGGTGACGATCAGGTTCAGCGGCTCGCTGCCGTCGACAGCGGCGATGTCGCCCGCAGCGTAAACGCCGGGCAGGTTCGTCTCCATCATCCCGTTGACGCGGATGTGGGGCGTGTCGGCGAGCTC
>DASCRM010000028.1:0-19754 GCA_034406555.1 Dehalococcoidia bacterium
GGGCGGGCACGCAGCGGCCCTTCGGGCTGCGGCAGGAGCTGGCCAGCCACTTCGCGGTCGATGAGGAGCAGGTGCGCGTGATCGCGCCGGAGATCGGCGGCGGCTTCGGCAGCAAGAGCATCTACCCGGTCGCCGTCGAGGCTGCGACGCTCGCACGAGCCGCCGGCCGCCCAGTGCGCGTCGCCTACACGCGCGATGAGGAGACGATCTGGTCGACCTTCCGCCCGGCGGCGCTGATCGAGATCAAGAGCGGCTTCACCTCGGACGGGCGCATCGTCGCGTGGGACTTCCGCGCCTACCACTCCGGCGAGCGCGTGATGATCGGGCGTCGCGGCTCGATGACGCCCTACGACACGCCGAACGCATTCGCGGAGGTCTCGCGCTCGGACAGTCCGCTGCGCAGTGGCTCGTACCGCTCGCTCGGCGGCGCGGTCAACCACTTCGCACGCGAGGTGCACATCGACGAGATCGCGGAGGCGACGGGCATCGACCCGGTCGAGCTGCGGCTGAAGAACATGGTCGAGCCGCGCTTCCGTCGCGTGCTGGAGGCGGCCGCCGATCGCCTCGGCTGGTCTAGTGGCGCACCGCCGACGCGGGGCGGGCAGGGCATCGCGATTGGCCTCGATGTCGGCAGCTACTCGGCGACGGCCGTGCAGCTCGACGTGCAGGGGACCGAGGTGAAAGTGGAGCGGGTCGCCGCCTCGCTTGACTGCGGGCTGACGGTGAACCCAGACGGCGCGCGCAACCAGATGGAAGGCGGGGTCGTGATGGGCATGGGCACCGCACTCTACGAGGCCGTGGACTTCGAGGCAGGCAGGCTGCTCAACCCCGGCTTTGCGCGCTACCGCGTGCCACGCTCGACTGACATCCCGACGATCGACGTCGACCTCGTCGGCGACCCCGAGACCCCTTCGACGGGGGCGGGCGAGCCCGGGATCGTGCCGATCGCGGCTGCGATCTCGAACGCCATCTTCGATCTCACGGGCGAACGTCACCGCGAGCTGCCGATTCAGCGCCACTTGTGCTAGGGGCGGGCGCCTGAGGCGCTACAGACTGTCGAGTGCGGCGATCGCGGCCCGGATGTCCTCGTCCTCGATGTAGGCCGCGCCACGGGCCTCCCGCAGCGCCTGCGCCTGCTTCAGGATCGCCGCCTGCGGCAGATGCGGCGGGGGAGGCGTGTGCCACGTCAGCAGCTCGATCGTCACGTCGTTGGGGTCCTTGAAGTAGATCGACCGCTCGTAGCCGCGGTCGGCGTCATTGTATGCCACGCTCTCGGCAGTGAGCCGTCGCTTCGCCTCCTCGAGGGCGTCGCTGTCGACGTCGATCGCTAGGTGGTCCATGTGACCGGAGCCGGACTGCGCAATGTCGTAGCTGGCGCTCGCCTCGTCGCGCGGGAGGAAGTAGGCGATGAAGTTGTCGTTGCCGACATCGAAGAGGAAGTGGTCCTCCGGCGCGTAGTCGAGGTTCGGCTGGCGCAGCGCCAGCTCCATCCCCGCACCTCCGTGTAGAAGCGCACCGTGGCGGCGGTGTTCGCCCCGCTGATCCCCGGATGCGAGATGCGAATCGTCTGCACTCGGCCCCCTGGCTCCTTCGAAAGCGTACCTCGCGCGGGCCTTTCCGCTACGCTGCGCGCGCACGAACGGCACGAGGGGGATCGACGCATGACGACAGTCGAGACGGTACTGGGGCCAGTTGAAGACTCGGAGCTGGGCAACACGCTCAGTCACGAGCACGTGATCGTCTCGGCGGGCGACGACATCCGCCACTACCCGTGGATGTACGACATGGACGCCACGCGCGACCGGCTCGTCGATGAGCTGAGCGAGGCGAAGGCGGGCGGCATCGGCGCGATCATCGACCTCACGACGCCCGACCTCGGGCGCGACGTGGAGTTCGTCGCGGAGGTGTCCCGGCTCTCCGGCATGCACGTGATCGCCGGGACGGGCATCTGGCGCGATGTGCCTCGGTCATTCTGGTTCCGCGACCCGGACGCGATCGCCGACATCTTCGTGCGCGAGATCGAGGAGGGCATCGGCAACACGAACATCAAGGCTGGCGCGATCAAGGTGGCCAACGACGCCGAGGGCGTCACCCCCGAGGCCGAGCTGGTGCTGCGAGGTGCGGCCCGCGCCCTCAAGCGCACCGGCTGCCCCATCAGCACCCACCACTGGGCACCGAAGGAGGTCGGCACGCGGCAGGTCGAGATCTTCGCCGAAGAAGGTGCGCCGATGGATCGAATTTGCATCGGCCACACCGCCGACACGACGGACGTCGACTACATCGAGTCGCTGGCGAACGCTGGGGTGTACATCTCGATGGACCGCTACCCGGGCGGTGGCGAGCGGCCGGACTCGCAGACGCGCACGGAGACGGTGAAGGCGCTGATCGACCGAGGCTGGGCGGAACGCATCATGCTCGGCCACGACCACGCGCCACAGGCCAGCCGCGTCGGCAGGCCGACTCCGCCTCGTGATACGCCGACGCGCTACCTGCACGTCTCGACGGTCGCGCTTCCCGCGATGCGCGAGCTGGGTGTCGACGAGGAGACGATCGACATGATGATGCGCGAGGTGCCTCGCCGCTTCCTCACCGGAGTCGTCTAGGCCCCTTCGAAGAGGGAGGCCGCTACTCCGCGGCCGTCACCGACCGCAACAACGTGCTCAGCTCTTCGAGGTTCGCGGGCAGCTCCGGCACGTCCATGCGCTGACGCCCGATCTCGTCGATGTGGTGGGCGTCGCTGCCCCCCGTGACCGGTTTGCCGAGGATCGTCGCCACATCGAGGGCCAGCGAATTCTCGAGGTCGGTGCTGCCGCCATTGGCGACCTCGATCGCATCGACCTGCTCGAAGTAGGGGTACTGCGCGAGCGGGTCGGCGTCGAGGTCGGGCTCGAACGGCGGGCGCTGGCTGATGTGGACGCCGTGGTCGAAGTACTGCCGGAAGGGGTGGGCGGCGATCGCGAACCAGCCTCGATCCCGGGCCATGGCGAGCAGCTCGTCCGTCTTCGACGGTAGCTTCAGCATCGGCTCGGCGCCGATCAGCAGCGTATGGCCCAGGTCGGTCGTGACCTCGATCGCCGGGTAGAGCTGGATCTTCCAGCGCAGCTCGAAGGCCTCGCGCTCCCAGTCACTCCAGACACGGAAGTGCTCACTGACGACGAGCGCGCCGGTCCCCATCTCGCGCGCACGTTCGCCGAGCTGATCGACCGTGATGCTGGAGTCCGCGGACCCGGCCTTCGTGTGCAGATGCAGTTCGAGGTAAGGCAACGTCCGGAGTGCTTCTCAGTAATGCTTCTCAGGCGCTAACGGCTAGCGGCCGTGGAACTCTGGGTTGCGCTTCTCGGCGAAGGCCAGCGGGCCCTCCTTCGCGTCCTCCGTGCGGCTGAGCGTGGAGGCGATCGCGCTCTCCATGCGTAGCCCGTCCGCCAGCGGCATGTACTGCGCGCGGACCGAGAGCTCCTTGATCGCACGCACCGCCAGCGGCGGCATCGCGCGCAACTCTCGTGCTCGCTCCTGTGCGACTTCGAGTGCCGTGCCGTACGGGACGACCTCGTTGATCAAGCCGAACTGCGCGGCCCGCTCAGCGCTGAGCCGCTTGCCGAGCAGCAGCACCTCCATCGCGATCGGGTAGGGGAGCTGGCGGATCGTGCGCTGCGTCCCGCCGTTGCCGGGCAGGATGCCGCGTTTCACCTCGGAGAGGTCGAACATCGAGTGCTCACCGGCGACACGGATGTCGGTCGCCAGCAGCAGCGTCATGCCGCCGGCGAGGCAGAGGCCATCGATCGCGGCGACGACCGGCTTCCACACCTCGAGGCCGCGATTGAGGATCTGCGCCGACTGCGTCTGCCAGAACGAGTACGGCTCCGCCGTGCGCGGGATCGTGCGCTTGAGGTCCGCGCCGGCGCTGAAGACCTGCTTCTCGGGCGGCCGTGCGGGCTGCGGGGCGGCGGCCACGACTGCCACCCAGATGTCCGGGTTGTCACGCACCTCGATCCAGCTCTCCGAGAGCTGGGCGTACATCTCCGGCGTCATCGCGTTCAACGCCTCCGGGCGGTTGAGCGTGATCGTCGCGATCTTGTCTTCGACTACGAAGTCGATGGTCATTTCTGGCTCCTTTGCCGGCTGCTAGCTGCCGCTACGTACGTTCAGGATGTCGCGCGCCATTACGATGCGCTGCACCTCGGACGGTCCTTCACCGACGCGCCGGATCCGCAGTTCGCGGTACCAGCGTTCGAGCGGCATCTCCTTGGCCATGCCGAGGCCTCCGAAGATCTGCATGCAGCGGTCGACGACGCGGCCGGCCCCCTCTGTGCAGATCAGCTTCGCCATCGACGACTCGAAGCGGAACGGCTCGCCTCGCTGCGCCTTGGCGGCGGCATCGAGGGCGATCCAGCGACTGGTGCGGATGTCGATCTCGTTATCGACCAGCATCCACTGGATCGCCTGCCGGTTTGCCAGTGGCTCGCCGAAAGTGACCCGCTGCTTCGCCCAGTCGACCGCCAGCTCGTTCGCGTACACGGCGATGCCGATACAGGCGGACGAGTAGGGGATGCGGTTGTCCGCGAGCTGTCCGGAGGCAAGCGCAAAGCCGCCGCCTTCTTCGCCGAGGATGTGGTCGTTCGGCACGCGCATGTCGGTGAACGAGAGCTCGGTCGTGTAGTGCGCGCGTAGCACCTGCACGAGGCGTTCGACGCGGAAGCCCGGTGTGTCGGTGTCCACGACGAAGGCGGTAATGCCCTGACGGCCCTTCTCCGGGTCGGTGCGCACGTAGACGATGCCGTAGTCGGCGGTGTCCGCACCGGAGTTCCAGAGCTTGCTGCCGTTAATCACCCACTCATCGCCATCGCGCACGCCTCGCGTCTGGATCGCGCGCGCCGGGTCGGAACCGCCGCTGGGCTCGGTGAGGCCAAAGAAGCCGCGCTTCTCGCCCCGGATGCCGGGCATCAGGTAGTTCTCTTTCAGGTAATCGGAGCCACCGTAGAGCTGCCCTGGGGGGCCCGAGCCGAAGACGCCGTAGGCCGGCGCGTAGAGGCCCGCGTTGTGCTGCGAGAGCTCCTCCGCGACCAGCGTGCGAGTGACTGTGTCGACACCCGGCCCGCCGTATTCGGTCGGAATGTCCATCTGGTAGAGGCCCATCTCCTTGACCATCCCGATCAACCGCTCGCGGTCGTCCGGGTGGAGGCTGAAGGCGTCGGGGTCGAGGTCGGCCTCCAGCGGCCGGATCTTCTCGCGGATGAACCTCCGGACGTTCTCGATGATCAGCTGTTGTGCTTCGTCGAGTTCAAGGTCCATTGTTCGCGTCCTCACTCTTCCAGTGGTAGCGCCCCAACTCGGGTGGCTGTTCAGGGTCCTCGTTGTTGGCCGCCGGCAATTCGCCCTGGTCCTCGTTGTAGCGCGTCAACGCCTCGATCCAGCGGCTGTAGTACATGTGATTGACCTCGAAGCGGTAGTACTTCCCGTTCGCGGCGATCGAGGGCAATTTCTCGCCCATCAGCGGGTGCGTCCAGTTCTCGTTCGCCAGCCGCTCAGGCGTGCTGAAGTGGCGGAAGAGTTCGCCTCGCAGGCCGAACGGCGACTTCCCGCTCGCCTTGCCGATGTAGATCGTGCGCTGGGCGTCGTCGGCGATCTCGAAGATCCCCATCGCGCCGGGAATCTGGCGATAGTCGATGCTGTCGTCCCACTCGGTCCATGGTTTGCGAATCTTCATCTGCGACTCCGGTGACTGGTCTGTTGCTCGCTGTTGTTCGTCGATTGCTAGGCGGGCTCGAAGAAGAGTGCCGCCGTCTCGTCGTCGAGCTGTTCGATGCGAGGACGTACGCGCATCCCGATTTCGACGGCGTTGTCGCCCAGGTCCAGCACGTTGGCGATCATGCGCGGCCCCTCGTCGAGTTCCACGATCGCGACGTTGTACGGCAGTCGATCGCCGAAGGCCGGGTGATATCGCTGGTGGACGATAATGAAGGAGTAGACCGTGCCATTGCCTTCGGCCGCCTCCCAGGCGAGGTCGGTGCTCGGGCAGTGGTAGCAGAAGCTTTCCCCCGGGTACTGGTAGGTGTCGCACTGCGTGCACTGCTGCAGTCGCAACTCCCCCGCGAGCAGCCCATCGAGGTGCGGCGCGCTGAGGTCTGTCGACGCCGGCGCGAGGGTGGCGAGGGGAGCGAGTGTCTCGTCGGGCATCGGCTAGGCCCCCTTCGTCAGCACCATGGTGGCGTGGGTGGTCATGATCCCGCCCTGCTGACTGACGAGTCCGACCTCCGCATCTTTCACCTGGCGCTGCCCGCCTTCGCCGCGCAACTGGCGCACGGCCTCAACGACGAGCTGCGTGCCGGGCATGCCGGTCTCCGAGAGCAGCCCACCCGACGTGTTGATCGGTAGCTCACCGCCGACGTGAGTGCGCTGGTCCTCGTAGAAGCTCCCGCCCTCGCCCTTGTTGACGAAGCCGTAGTCTTCCAGCGTGATCAGCGGGACGATCGTGAAGCAGTCGTAGATCTCGCAGAAGTCGATGTCCTTCGGGCCGAGCCCCGCTGCCTTGAACGCCATCTCGCCGGAGACCTTTGCCCCGCTGGTCGGGAGGTCCGGACGACGGTAGAAGTCCCACGAGGGGTGCCCCTGGCCGATGCCTTCGATGTAGACGAGCGGCTTGCCGAGCTCCTTCGCGCGTTCCTCGCTGGCGATGATGTAGGCCGCGCCACCGTCCGAGACAGGGCAGCAGTCGAGGAGGTGGAAGGGCTCCGCGACCCAGCGCGAGTGCTCGTAGTCCTCCTGCGTGATCGGCTCCTGGAAGTGCGCGTTGGAGTTCATGCTGGCGTGGTAGCGATGCGCGATCGCGACATTACCAAGCTGCTCCGGCGTCGTCCCGTACTCGTGCATGTGGCGGCGCGCGACCATCGCGTAGCTCGACGGCGCACCGAAGAGGCCGGCGACGACGCTGTCGCCGCGAGGGCTGGCGTAGCTGGAGCGCGTGCCGGTCGCCGGGTTGTCGCCGTAGGCGATGGCGACGTAGTCGGCCTGTCCGAGTTCGATCGCGCTGACCGCGTACTGGATCAAGCCGATGTTGCTCGCGCCTGCCTGGTCGAGCGTGCCGACGACCTTCGGGACGATGCGCAGCGCCTCCGCGACACGCGGTGCCCACAGCATCGGGAAGGTCGACGTCGGCGCTTTCGTGAGCACGCCGTCGATCTGGTCAGTGGTCAGCCCGGCGTCTTCGATCGCGCCGCGGATCGCCAGCACGTTGTGCGCCAGCTGCGAGACGCCGGGGTTTTTTCCGTAGGGCGTGTTGCCCACGCCGACGATGCAATAGCGCTGCCGTAGCTGCTTCATGCTTCTCCCTTGACCGAACCTTGGACGCTGCCCCCTTATACTCCATCCCGCCTCGCCAGACACGCGGGTCGCTTTAGGATTGATGAAGGACGGACATGACCGAGACCCCGGGCGCGCTCGACGGCATACGCATTCTCGATCTCGCCTCCGGTAGCTTCGGCTACACCGGACGACTGCTGGCGGGCTATGGCGCGGAGGTGGTCAAGGTTGAGCCGCCGGAGGGCGACATCCTCCGTAGCTGGCCACCGTTCGCCAACGACGAACCGCACCGGGAGCGTGGTGTGCGCCACCTGCACCTGAGCGCCGGCAAGCGCGGCATCACGGTCGAACTCGAGCGCGAGGAGGGCAGGGCGTTGTTGCTGAGGCTCGTCGCTGAGGCGGACGTGCTGGTCGAGAGCTTCGCGCCGGGCTACCTCGCGGGTCTCGGTCTCTCCTACGACGACCTGCTGAAGGTGCGACCCGACCTCGTGATGGCATCGGTCACGCACTTCGGGCAGGACGGCCCGTACGCCGACTACGAGGGGGCGGAGATCGTCTCTGTCGCGCTCGGCGGCTACCTCAAGCTGACCGGCGATCCCGACCGTGAGCCGGTGAAGCCGTACGACGATCTCGTAGTGGGGCAGGCTGCCCTGCACGCGACGATGGCAGTGATTACTGGCATCTTCCACCGCGACCTCACCGGCGAAGGCGACCTCTTCGATGTCGCCGCGATCGATGCCGCGCTGTTCCTGCTCGGCGGGCCGGCGCAGACCTACCACTTCGACCAGAAGGTGACACACCGCAACAGCACCCGGCTGCTGAACCCGAACCCGTTCTTCCCGTACCCCTCGACGCTACGGCCCTGCAAGGATGGCTACATTCACGCGCACCAGAACTACAGCCACCCCGATCTGCTCGCGGTGCTGATGGAAGACCCGTCGCTCGACGACCTGATGGATCAGGCGATGGGCAATGCGACCGAGATCGACGAGAAGATGGACGCGTGGCTGGCGAACTACGACAAGTCCGAGGTCGTACGTCGCGCGCAGGAGCTACGCCTGCCGTTCACGGAGGTGCTGACCCCCCTCGAGACGCTGAACGACCCGCACCTCAACGAGCGCGGCTTCTTCCTCGATGTTGAGCACCCGGAGGCGGGTACGGTGCGCCAGCCCGGCGCGGCGGCGTTCATGACCAGGACGCCGTGGAAGAGCGGGCGCGCACCGCTGCTCGGCGAACACACCGATGAGGTGCTGGCTGACTGGCTCGACCTCGACGCCGACCAGATCGCCGATTTGCGCGAAGAGGGGGCGGTCTAATGCCGGGACCGTTGGGGCAGCTACGCGTACTCGAATTGACGACGGCGGTTGCAGGCCCGATCGCGGGCATCATCCTCGCTGACATGGGTGCGGAGGTGATCAAGATCGCCCAGCCGTCCCCCGCCGGCCGGGGTGGTGCCGGCACCGTGCCGGCTCTCGAAGGCGCCCCGGATCACCCGTGGAACCGCATCCCGTACCAGAACGAATTGCATCGTGGGAAGCAGCATCTCGCGCTCGATCTCGCCAGCGAGGAGGGGCGTGCGCTCTACCTGAGGCTCGTCGAATCCGCTGACGTGGTGGTGGAGAACTTCTCGCCGCGGGTGATGGCGAACCTGCGTATTGACTACGACGACCTGAAGGCAGTGAAGCCAGACATCGTGATGATCTCGATGCCCGCCTTCGGCAAGACTGGCCCTTACGCGCTTCGCGGCTCCTACGGGCCGGGCATCGATGCGATGAGCGGCCTCTCGCACCTCTCCGGCTACCCCGATCGAGGGCCGGGCAAGCCGGCGAATTTCTACTGCGACCAGAACGCCGGCATGATCGCCGCGCTCTCGGCCGTGGCCGCGATCCGGCACCGCAACCGCAGCGGCGAGGGCCAGTACATCGAACTCTCGATGCTGGAAGGCGAGCTGCAGGTGCTCGCGCCCGCGATCATGGACGCCTCGATCAACGGCCGAGAGCAGATGCGTATCGGCAACCGCCACGCTTGGAACGCGCCGCACGGCATCTTCCGGTGCGAGGGCGACGATGACTGGGTCGCGCTCGCGGTCGAGAGCGATGCGCAGTGGCAGGCGCTCTGCACGGTGCTCGACCGCCCCGACCTCGCCTCCGACGCTCGCTTCGCCACCACGGAGGGGCGCAAAGCGAACGAGGACGAGATCGACCCGCAGATCGAGGCGTGGACGGCGCAGCGCGACCACCACGAGGCGCAACAACTGCTGCAGGCGGCCGGCGTCCCGACCGGTGCCGTGCTGGACATCGCAGAGGTGCACGCTGACCGACAACTGGCGCACCGCGGGAGCTTCGACTACCAGGATCACCCGGAGGTGGGGCCGTTCCCGCACACGCGCACTGCGTGGCGCTCGCGGCGTGGCAACCACGGCGTCAGCGGGCACGGGTCGATCTACGGCGGCGCGACCGACCACGTGCTCAAGGAGCTGCTGGGAATGAGCGACGAAGAAGCAGAGGCGGTCGTCGCCTCGGGCGTCGTCGCCCGCGAGCCGCTCAGCCCACCCGCCTAACCACGCTCAGTCGCGAGCCGGCAACCGGTCCGAGGCGTCCCAGACGCGACCGAGGATTGGCGCGCCCTCGCTCGCCGGGTCGACGAATTCCGGCCGATAGAGGCCGCGAGTGAGCTCCGGGTTCCCGCGGATCACGATCGGGCGCAGCCGGTAACCGATCAGCTGCTCGTTGGCGAAGCCCGCCTCCAGGACCATGCCCTGCGTCGTCGGCACCGACCACGACTGATCGAAGACGAAGTTGCCTAGCGAGTAGGCGACGAGCGCGTCGCCGATCGTCGCATCGCTGAACGCCTCGACGGCCTGCACCCAGTGCGGGTGGTTGCCGACAATGAGCGACGCACCCGCAGCGACGGCGATCGCGGCAGCTTCGCGCTGGAACGCGATCGGGTCAGCGGTGTACTCGACGCCCCAGCCGAAGCCCACGACGACGAAGTCCGCGCGGGCGGCGGCCGCCGCTACGTCCTCCGCGAGCGTCGTGAGGTCGATCGGGGCGGTGCCGGGCGACCCGCCGGTCGCGGCGTACCACGGCGCGATGCTGTCGTAGGCGAGGAAGGCGAAGCGCACGCCGTCGCGCTCGACAACCGTCGCGGTGCGTGCGTCCTCGATGTTCGCCGCGCCGCCGGTGTGTGCGACGGCCGCGCGGTCGAAGCGATCGAGGGTGTCGAACAGTGCCTGCACGCCGGAACAGCCGTTCCAGCAGTCCATCGCGTGGTTGCCGGCGACCAGCATCATGTCGATGCCCGCCTCGGCGATCGCATCGACGACCTCGGCACGACCCTGCAGCACGAAGGTCGGGGTGCAAGGCGTAGGCGGCGAGAGGTCGGTGAGCGCTACCTCGAGCGGCACGACGGCGACGTCGGCGGCGAGCAGTAGCTCGCGGGTGCCGTCGAACATCGCGCCGAAATCGCCGACCTCCTCCAGCGCCGCGTCTGTGCAGCGAGCGGGGATCAGCTCGCCAGTGACGATCACACCGACGGGATCGAGCACGGAGACGGATGAGTCGCCGTCGAACATCGTCGCGACGAAATCGACTGCGGCAGCCCGTCCGGAGAGGCGCAGCCAGCGTTCGAGCCTCAGTGGCGAGTCCTTGGCGGGGTCGCGGTACGGGTCATGCCCGTCCACGGTGAGCGCGAGCACGCCGAGGCGGAGCGCCTCGACCGGCACCAGGGCGAGCGCTCCGGGCGTCGAGGCGACGTACGGGGCGACCTCGGCCAGCGGCATCGTGCGGTACGTTGTCGCAGCGGTGTCGAACGCGCGATAGATCGCCCCCTGCTTCTCCGACGGGACGACGAGCGTAAGCGGCAGGGTGGAGCCGCCGAGCTGCGACCAGTCATCGACTGCACCCGCCATCACACGGCGTACTTGATTGATGGTGAGGTCGAGCACGTCGCGTCGCTGATCCGTGATCGCGACCCATGTTGCCAACACGAGCGGCTGGACCTGATCGAGCGGCACGTCGCTGAGCAGGATGTCGGCGGCTGCTGCCTCGTCAACGCTCACGAGCTGCGGTCGCTCGCTGACGCTCGCCGTGGCCTCCCGCCGCTCGTCTTCACGAGAGAGATCGAACGCGACCTTCAGCCGGTCGTCGGGTGGCTCAGGCGTCGCCGTGGCGGGCGAGGCAGTCGCGCTCACCTCGCTCGGTTCGATCGTGGTGGGAGGCGCGTCGGAGTCGCACGCGACCAGTGCGACCGTGCCGATCGCGGCAACGAGGAGTAGCACGAAGCGCACGGGGGCTACTCGTCCGGTGCGTCGCGGAGGGCCGCGACGGTGGCACTCAGGCGCTCCTGCGTCGCCCGTGTGTGTGCTTCATCCTCGTACTGCGTGCGTGGCCAGAAGAAGCCGCGCAGGCCGTCCTTCTGTGTGCGCGGGACGACATGGATGTGCAGGTGCGGCACGCTCTGGCTGACGCGATTGTTCATTGCGACGAAGGAGCCCTCTGCGCCAAGCCCCTCGACCATCGCGCGAGCCAGCAATTGGGCGTCCGCCATCATCGGCGCGAGCAGCTCCGAAGGCAGATCCGCCAGCGTCTCGTAGTGTTGACGAGGGATCAGCAGCGTGTGTCCGGGGAAGAGGGGATGAATGTCGAGGAACCCGAGGGTCATCTCTCCTTCGAGCACGATGAAGCCATCGAGCGCTTCTTGCTCAATCTGACAAAAAGTACATCCGGGATCCTGCATTGCGAATCTATCCCCAATGTGTCGGCGACCGTGCCGTCACCTGAATTCTACCTCCCGAGTGACCCGAAACATTCGACGATTTGCCCTGCTCCGCGATAATGGATGCGCGATGAACAGACCGAAGGCGCGGTTGGCACCGAGACGAAATTCCAGGGCAGCTTCCTCATGCTGCACATCTACGCCGCTGCGCTCGCCGCGGTGGCGGTGGTTATGCACCTGGCTGCCGCCTACTACCACGCGAAGCGATGGCGGACCGCGGTGAAAGAGACGAACGGCGGCGTGGTCGTTCCGTTCAGCACCCGCGTCCCGTTCCGCCGCAAGCAGTCGATGCGCCAGCGCATCCCGTAGGGCGTCGCCGCCCCCGTATCATCCACGGCCATGGACAGCATCGAGCGCCTCCGCGACGAGATCGATGGCTGCCGCCTCTGCCCTCGGCTGGTCGAGTGGCGCGAGCGCGTGGCGGTCGAGAAGCGCGCCTCCTTCGCCGACGAGGACTACTGGGGGAAGCCGGTCCCGGCCTTCGGTGACCCTTTGGGCGAGTTGATGGTGGTAGGCCTCGCTCCCGCGGCCCACGGTGGAAACCGCACCGGCCGCGTCTTCACGGGCGATCGCTCGGCCGACTGGGTCTTCCGCGCGCTGCATCGGGCCGGCTATGCGAACCAGTCGGAGAGCGTGAGCGTCGATGACGGTCTGGACCTCGACGGCGTCTACGTCACCGCGGCGGTGCGCTGCGCACCGCCCGCGAACAAGCCCACGACTGCGGAGCGCGACAACTGCCTGACGTACCTCGAACGGGAGATGGCACTGCTCGACCGTGCGAGGGTGGTCGTGGCGCTCGGTGGCTTCGCCTATACCGTCGTGGCTCGCCTTGTCGGGTTGCGACCACGACCGAAGTTCGGCCACGGTGTGGAGGTGGATCTGGCGGACGGGCGCACGCTGATCTGTTCCTACCACCCGAGCCAGCAGAACACCTTCATCCGACGGCTGACGGAGGAGATGTTCGACTCGATCTTCAGCCGCGCCCGCGAAATCACGGGCACGGTCGGCTAGCGAGAGCTCTACACCAGATTCCGCGGCGTGAACGGCATCACGTCGGCGAGGTCGGTCGAACCGATCCTCGTCACCTTCGCGCGGCCGAACTTGAACGGCTGGCCGAGTGGGCGGCGAGCGTCGAGGTCGGCTTGAACCGCTTCCTCTTCTGGAAGTCGTTCGAGGTCTTCGTCGAACACAACCACGCCCCGACCTGAGCGCACTGAACCGCTGCCGGCCTCGGCAGCTCGCCCCAGCCTCGCCCCTTGCTTCCGAGCCCGCCGACGCCGGTCGCCGATGTGGATCAACCGCGGGAGTTGTTCTCCAGTCGGAGCTATAATTGAATTTGCCACGTGCCGAGGTAGCTCAGTCGGTAGAGCACGCGACTGAAAATCGCGGTGTCGCCAGTTCGATTCTGGCCCTCGGCACCATCACAACGAATCGGCCGCCGCAGCGGCAACAGCGAGGGTAGAGCGAGATGGCCGTGATCGTGGTTGGCGGCGCTGAGCCGGAGGCCGGAGCGACGACGGTCGCCGTCGGTCTCGCACATCGCCTCGCCTACGCGGATCACTCGGTTCGTATCGAGCGCCTCGCCGGGGACGACCGCGCGACGGCTGATGCCGCGCTCTTCGCGACGCTCGACTTCGCGACATCTTCTGGTGAACCGTTGGCCGCTGATGCACCACTCTCGGGCGACGACGTGAGGGTGATTGAGGCTGCGGCAGGCAGCGACGCGGCAGCGATCGCGGCGCGCGCGAACGGGCGGGCGTTGATCGTCGCCTCTGCCGCTGGCGCGGTGGGCGGGGCGACGACGATCGCCAACCACGCTGCCGCGGCGGGTTCGCTGGCGCTCCCCGAGGATCGTCTGCTGGCGGCGATGACCGTTGGCCGGCTGATCGAGGCGAGCAACGCTCGCGTGCTCACGTGGTCGACCGAGGGCGACGCGAGCATCTGCGAGAACATCGTCGTCGGCCCGATCTTCGAGGACTCGGACGAGCCTCACTTCAGTCGCTTCGCGCGCAAGGCCGTGGTCACGCGGTCGGAGAAGGTCGACATCGCGCTCTCTGCGCTGCGCACGGAGACGCCGTGCCTGATCCTCACGGGCGGAAACGACCCGAGCGCCTACCTGCTCGACCGTGTCGCGTCGGAGCGCGTCACGACGCTGCTGCTCGCGCCGGGTGACACGGTGGAGACGGTACGCGCGATCGAGGGCACCTTCGGTAGCACCCCGTTCGCTGGGGCTGAGAAGGTGGAGCGTGCGGGCGAGCTGATAGCCGCGGCGATCGATGATTCGACGCTGACCTCGCTGCTTGGGACCTAGGACGAACTTCCGGCGACTGCCGGGGCGACGCCCGGCTATCCTCGAAGCATGGATCTGACCTCGGGCTTTGTGATCGGCCGCATCCGCGGCATCGCCATCCGCGCGCGACTGGTCGTGGCTCGCGATCGTCGGTCTCGTGACGATCGGCGACGTCACACGCGTGCCACGCAGTGAGTGGCCGACGACGCCGGTGGAGGCCGCGATGATCCCCTCAGAGCCCGTGATCACGATCTCGCCACAGACGCGCGTGATCGACGCGTTGCGGCTGATGCAGGAGCACGACATCCACCAGTTGCCGGTGCTCAGTGACGGCCGCGTGGCAGGGATGTTAACGCGCGCCGACGTGATCCGGCACATCGAGCTGCGAATAGTGCTGAGCGGCGAGCAGGGCGGGGCAGCCGACGGCGGCTAGGCGCGGTTAGGAGGCGCCCGTCGGGTCCTCCAGTTGTGCCTCGATCGAGCTGTCGACGGCACCGGCGGCGGCCATCGGCGCAAACGAAAGCATCAGCTTCTTCACGCCCTTGCTGTCGAAGGCGACGGTGATGTGCTGGTCGCCCGGCACGATCTCGCACGAGATCACGACGCCAGCGCCAAAGTGCTCGTGTACGACGGGATCGCCGGCCTTGTACGCGGGGTCCTGCGGGCCCTCGTCGCCGAGTGAATCCCCCGGGCCTCGTCGGGTGGCCAGCGCGGCGCGGCGCTCACGGGCGGAAAGGCCGTCTGCAGGGCGCTGCCCGTCCGGGTGCGTGAGCACCTCCTCCGGCACGTGGGCGAGGAACCGCGAGCGTGTGCTGCGGCGCAGCATGCCCTGGTGGAAGCGACTCGATGAGTGCAGCAGGTAGAGTCGCTCCTTCGCGCGCGTCATGCCGACGTAGCAGATGCGGCGCTCCTCCTCGAGCTGCGCGGGGTCATCGAGCGATCGAATGTGCGGCAACAGGCCCTCTTCGAGCCCGGTGAGGAAGACGACGGGGAACTCCAGCCCCTTCGCCGCGTGCAGCGTCGTCAGCGTGACGGCGTCCGGTGACTCGACCGAGGGGTCGTCGACGTCTGCGACCAGCGCGACCTCTTCGAGGAACGAGGCCAGCGAGTGCTCGCCTTCGAGGTCCTGGTACTGGCCGGCGACAGTGACCAGTTCCTCAACGTTCTCCCAGCGCACCTCGGCGTGGGCTTCGTCTGATTGTTGGAGGTAGGCGCGGTAGCTGACGGTGTGGACGATCTCCTCGATCAGCCCGGCGGCCGGCATCTGCCCCGCGCTGGTGATCAGTTGGTCGATCTGCTCGACGAACCCGGCGAGTGCAGCGCGGATGTTGGAGCGCGCCTCCGGGATCATCGGGTCGTCGTCGTTGATCGCCATGCGGGAGGCGACCGCGAGCGGGGAGATGGCGAGTTGTTCGGAGGCGCTGAGGATATTGGCGACCGTGCGCGCGCCGATTCCGCGCGGCGGGACGTTGACGATGCGCTGGAAGGCGACAGAGTCGGCGTGGTTCTGGATCAGGCGGAGGTAGGCGAGCAGGTCGCGCACCTCCTTGCGGTCATAGAAGCGCGTGCCTCCGACGACGCGGTAGGGGAGCGCGAGGTAGAGGAACGCCTCTTCCAACGCGCGCGACTGCGCGTTGGTGCGGTACATCAGCGCAAAGTCGTTCGCCTCGCGGTCGTTGACGCGCATCAGGCGCTGAATCTCGTTCGCGATGAAGAGGGCTTCTTCCTCGGCCGTGCGTGTCTCGTGCTCAACGACCAGCTTGCCGTCGTCGTTCTCGGTCCAGAGCGCCTTCGCGGGGCGGCCGTAGGCGCGGTCGATCACGCCGCTCGCGGCGGTCAGGATGTGGCCGGTCGAGCGGTAGTTCTGCTCCAGCAGCACGACCTCTGTGGAATCGAAGTCGCGCTGGAAGTTCGTGAGGTTGCGGATGTCCGCGGCGCGCCACGAGTAGATCGACTGGTCGGGGTCGCCGACGGCCGTGATGTTGCCGTGTACCGACGCCCACGCCCGGGCGAGTTCGTACTGCACGATGTTCGTGTCTTGGAACTCGTCGATCAGCGTGTGCAGGTATCGCTCCGCGTAGCGTTCGCGCACCTCCGGCCGCATCTGGAAGAGCAGCAACACCTTGCCGAGCAGGTCGTCGAAGTCGACGGCGGAGCTGCGTTCGAGCGCGCGTTCGTAGTCCTCAAACACCCGCGCCACGATCTCCTCGAAGTACGCGCTGACGTCGTGCTGGTAGGAGGCGGCGTTGCGTTGTTCGTTCTTCGCGGCCGAGATGGCGGAGAGGATCGCACCGGGTGCGAAGCGCTTCGGGTCGATGTGCTGAATGACCTCGATGCGACGGACGAGCGCGAGCTGGTCGTCGCGGGCGTAGATGGCGAAGTCGTTGGGCAGCCCGATCTCTTGCCCATCGCGGCGCAGGATGCGCGCGCAGATGCCATGGAAGGTGCCCATCGAGAGGTCGGTGGCGGCAGCCCCGAGCAGCCCCTCGACGCGCTCGCGCATCTCCTTCGCCGCCTTGTTCGTGAAAGTAACGGCGAGGATTCGCCACGGCGGAACGTTGCGCTGCTGGACGAGGTAGGCGATGCGGTGCGCGATCACCCGCGTCTTGCCCGAACCCGGGCCAGCGAGGATCAGCAGGCCGCCGCCGGGCACCTCTACGGCACGGCGCTGAGCGGGGTTGAGCACGTCGTTGATGGTCGTCATCGGGGCACCACGGGGAGGCGTACTTTTGTGGATTGTAGCGGGCGCGGGCGAAGGTGCACACGGGGACGCCGCTGCGAGAATCGCATGGTAGGCTGATCGAACGAGGCCTGACTCAGAGTGGCGGGGTTGGAATTGCGTCGACGCCGGAGGCCCGCGGGTTCCTGATCGGTTGGCCGGGTGGCGACCTCGAAGCCACGCTCACGATTGCTGCGGCGATTGTGCTCTCGTACCTCACGCTGATCTGGGTGACCACCATCCTCTGGGCGTACCGCGATATCCGCGGCCGTTCGCGCGACCCGCTTTCGCAGCTCGTCGGCGTGGCGATCGTCGTGGGCCTGCCGCTGGTCGGCATTCCGCTCTACCTCGTGCTGCGACCGACCGCGACGTTGCAGCAGGCGTACGACCGGCAGCTTGAGCAGGAGGCGATTCTCTCCGAGCTGCACTCGATCTCCGCCTGTCCGACCTGTCGGCGTCCGGTGCAGGGCGACTTCCAGGTCTGCCCGCACTGCGCGACCTCGCTGAAGGAGGCCTGCACGCAGTGTGGGCAGCTGCTGACGCACGCATGGCGGCATTGTCCGTTCTGCGCCACCCCGAAGCCAGCGACGCAGCAGGAGCCCGCTCGCGAGGCGTCGCGGCTCGACTTCGATGCCGAAGCCACGGCCGAAGATTCGCCCGCGCCGGCCTCGCCATCGCCGACGAGCGAAGAGCCGGCCACCAGCTAGCCGCGCCTTGATCGCACGAACAAAGAAGCAGGCCGCCCTCTTGGGTGGCCTGCTTCTGTATGTGGAGACTCTGTATGTCGAGACGCTTTGCTCGCTAGCTGAGCTTCTCCTCCAGCATCGCGCGCCAGTCGCGCAGTGACTGATGACGCCAGTCACTGGCCAGCTCGTTGGTCGCGTCGCGGTACTGCTTCATCACCTCGTCGCGCTCGGGCCCCTCAGGCGGTGCGCCGTTCGGCATGATGCGCTCGCGAATCTCGCCCATCTGCACGTTGGCGACCACGGGGCGCTCGATCCAGTGGCCCAGGTAGTTGTGCTCACCGTCGTAGAAGACCATCGCCGGGATCGACTCGAACTCCCCATCCTTGAGGAACTCCGCCATGATGTCCTTGTTCTGGTCGCGGAAGAAGATACGGTGCTCCATGCCGGTGGCCTCCGCCACGCGCGACATCACGGGCAGACCGCGCCAGACGTCCGGGCACCAGTGCTCACCGATCGTCAGCACCTTCACGCCGTGTGCCTCGACCAGCGCCTTCACGGCAGCAGCGTCGTCGGCGTCAGGGGTGTACTCGTCGTAGTGCTTCTGGAACCGGTCTGGACGCTCCGGGATCGCATCGATCCACTCCTGATATGTGCCGAGGCCGGTGCTGAATCGCTCCGCCGTAACGACTGAGGTCTGACTTGCCATGGATCCCCCTAGATTCAGATGTGTTGAATTCAGATGTGATTCGGAAGAAATGGAGTGTATCACGAGCGGTTGAAACTCTACTGCGCACGGCGGTCTGCGGTGCCGCAACCGGCGCGAGCAGAGACGGTGCTCGACCCTAGGCGATACAATCGCTCATATGCTGATCGCTCGCTGGCTCGCCATGGCGCTGTTCGTGGTCGCCGTGCCCGTCTTTCTTGTGCTGAGCAACGTCCGCATTGCGGCGATGGAGCCGCGCGTCTACGAGTACTCGTTCGAGCAGTACGACGTCGTTGCGACGACCGGCATCGGGCGCATCCAGCTCGACCGCGCAGCCCGGGAGATCGCCGCCTACTTCGCCAACGACGAGCCGCTCCTGACGACCCGCGTGACGATCGAAGGCGAGAACCAGGCGCTCTTCAATCCTCGCGAGGTGCAGCACATGCGCGACGTGAAGGAGCTCTTTCAGAGTGTCTTCCAGATCCACGAGATCGCCTTCGTCTACGTGATCGGCTACGTGGCGGCGGTCTTCCTCTGGAGCCGCGAGCGTTCGATGTGGCGGCTCGCACGGCAGGCGGTGACCGCCGGGCTGGCCACGGCCGCGCTGCTTGCGACGGCGGCGGTCGGCGTGGTGATCGGCTTCGACGACCTCTTCCGGCAGTTTCACCTGCTCTCGTTCGCGAACGACTTCTGGTTACTCGATCCGCGCACGGATCATCTGATTCAGATGTTCCCTCAGGGTTTCTGGTTCGATGCCACGCTGGGCGTCGGCGTGCTGTCGATCGCGGAAGGTGCGCTACTCGCGCTGCTCGGTTTCGTCTACCTCGCCTGGGCCGGCCGACGCGGACGCGGCGAGATACGACCGACGGTCCCGCTGACCGAAGTCGAGGCGGGGACAGGGCCCTAGGCGGGGCGCTCCAGTCACCCGACCTGGTGACTCTTACAGGACACAGAGACGCCCGGCTACACGGCCGGCTGTGCTCGTGCCTCAGTCTGTGATTCGCGAGGGCTAGAAGCCGAGGCCGCCTCCGCCCATGTCGGGCGTCCCGGGCATTCCGGGCGGCATGCCGCCCATATCACCCATATCGCTCATGCCTTCGAGGTCACCGAAGTCGCCAAAATCGGAAGAGGCATCGGTGCCGCCGACGATCGCGAAGGCGGAGAGCTGGCGTGCGGCACGCCCTCCGCAGGTCGGGCACTTCGCTGTTGCGGTCCGCTTTGACAGCGACTGCATCAGCTCAAAGTCGTGGTTCTTCTTGCAGCGGAATTCGTAGATTGGCACAG
>DASCRM010000029.1:0-40538 GCA_034406555.1 Dehalococcoidia bacterium
GATCGCCACCAGCGGAATATCGAAGTGTGCCATCGTCGACAGCTCCTGCACGTTGTACATGAAGCCGCCGTCGCCGTTGATCGAGCCGACCTTGCGGTCCGGGTTGCCGACCTGCGCACCGAGCGCCGTCGCGAAGCCGTAGCCGAGCGTGCCCTGGTAGCCCGAGTTGAGGTACGTCCGAGGCTCGTAGACCGGGAAGCCCTGCCGCGAGAAATAGCCGACCTGCGTGCTCTCGTTGACGAAGATGCCATTGTCCGGCAGCTCGTCGCGGATCGCCTGCGCGTAGCCGTTCTGCACCTCCATGCCCGCCAGCCGATTGCGTCGCGCGGCCGTGATCGCCGTCAGCTCCGACTCCCGCGAGTCGCGCGAGCGGTTGTGCGGGGCGACGCGACGCACCAGATCGCCGACCGCGTGTTTCGCATCACCGCGGATGCCGAGGTCGGGCTGCCGGTTGCGGCCGATCTCCTCGTCGTCGATGTCGATCTGCACGAAGACCTGCCCGTCCGGCAGCTCCATGCCGGCAGCCTGCGGGCCGAGGAAGAACCGCGTGCCCACGGCGAGCACGACATCCGCGCCGGGGATCAACTCTCGCGCCGCCGGCTGTGGCTGGGCGAGGTAGTTGCGCTCCGAGAGCCCGCCACGGCCGTTGTCGGTCATCACTACGGGCGCTTCCAGCATCTCCGCCAGCTCACGCAGTTCGTCCCACGCGCCGGACGAGAGGATGCCGCCGCCGGAGACGATCAGCGGGCGTTCGGCCTTGCCCAGCAGCTCCGCGGCGCGTTCCAGCAGGTCGGGGTCGGCCTCATCGCGCGTCCACGACTCCGGCTCCAACAGCGTGACGTCGGTGACGCGCTCCAGCACGTCCGGCGAGACCTCGATCTCCACCGGGCGCGGGCGGCCGGTGCGCAGCTCGCGCCCAGCGCGATGTACCATCTGCGGGATTTCCTCCGGCGTCATCGCCCGTTCGACGTGCTTGCAGACGGAGGCGATGGTCTCCAGCTGGTCGTTGATCTCATGCAGCACGCCGCGCCCGGCGCCGATCATGTCGGACTGCACCTGTCCCGCGATACAGAGCACGGGCGAGGAGCACGCGTAGGCCGTCGAGAGCCCCGCCGCGGCGTTCAGCAGTCCCGGACCCGGCACGACCAAGCAGGTGCCGATCTCGCCGGTCGTTCGCGCGAAGCCGTCGGCCATGTAGGCAGTCGCCTGCTCATGGCGCGTGTGGACGACATCGATCGAGTCGCGCTCTTCCCAGAGCGCATCGACGGCGTAGTCGAGCTGAATCCCGGGAAGCCCGAAGATCGTGCTGATGCCTTCGATCTTCAGCGACTGCACCAGCGCCTGCCCGCCGGTCATCTCCGTCATCGCTCCCCCTCTGCATCGCCCTCGGCTGCGAGCGCGAGTGTAGCCGCTGTCAGGGCTGCGCGGGTGCGATAATCCCGCCAATGCACATCGCCCACCTGGAACTCACGAACTTCCGCACGTTTCGGTCGCTGAAGCTGGACCTCCAGCCGGGGCTGCATGTCGTGACGGCCGCCAACGCCAGCGGCAAGACGAATCTGCTGGAGGCGATCGCGATGATCGCCACCACCCGCTCACCTCGCCGCGCCGCCGACATCGACCTCGTCTCGTGGGACGCGATCGCGGACGACCCGCTGCCTGCCGCGCGTCTGAGCGCGCACGTGGAGGCCGCCGACGAGGCGACCGACCTCGATGTCGTCGTGCTCACGAAGCCGGGCCGCGGAGACGCTGGGCTGACCGCCTCGCGTAGGTTCCGCGTGAACGGCGTCGCTCGTCGTGCCTCCGACCTGATCGGGCGGCTGCGGGTGGTGATGTTCTCCGCCACCGACCTCACGATCATCTCCGGAGCGCCCCAGCTGCGGCGACGCTTCATCGACCTCACGATCTCGCAGTTCGAGCCCACGTATGTGCGTGCGCTCCAGCGCTACACGCGCGTGCTGCAGCAACGAAACTCGCTACTGCGACGGCTGCAGGAGCGACGCGGCGGCGAGCAGTCCGAGCTGGACTTCTGGGACGACGAGGCCGCGACGGCCGGCGCGGTCGTGCTCGATGCTCGCGCTCGCGCGCTCGCCGAGCTCGGACGCACCGCCGCGGAGCGCTACGCCGAACTCTCGCCCGCGAGCGAGCGGCTGGAGATCTGCCATCGCCCTGCGCTGCCGGGTGACCTCGATGCCACGCCGTCCGAGCACAGCTTCGCGCAGCGCTTCCGCGAGGCGCTACGCGAGGGCCACGACATCGACATTCGCGACGGCGTGACGCGGGTCGGGCCGCACCGCGATGACATCGCGTTCCTGATCGGCGGGCACGATGCCGGCGCGTTCAGCTCGCGAGGCGAACAGCGCAGCGCAGCGCTCGCGCTGCGGCTCGCGGAGGTGGCGCTCTCGACGAAGCGCACGGGCGACCCCCCGCTGCTGCTGCTCGACGACATCCTCTCGGAGCTCGACCGCGAGCGACGCGAGCGCGTGCTCGCCGTCGCCTACGGCGTTGATCAGGTCCTCGTCACGTCACCCGACGAGGACCGGCCGTCACGAGCAGAGCTGCCCGACGCGCGTCGCTACCGCATCGTCGATGGCGACGTGATCGACCCGTAGCGCCCTAATTCGTATCTGAGAACACCCCAGTACTCGCCATCCGTCCTCGCGAAATCTACAATGCAAGTAGTCGAGAACCCGGCGGGGCCACCACCGTCCCGTCGGGCCACCTCGACGGATCGGGGGCGAACATGCGACTGACGATGCTCTTGATGGCGGTCTACCTGGGTCTGATGGCGGTGCTCGCCACGCAGGTCGACAGCCGCTTCTTCATCAACGACGCGATCGCGCTCTTCGTCTTCGCCGTGCTGCTCGGAGGCTCGTTGCTGATGGCACGAGTGCCCGGCGCCCGCCGCTAGACCGCGCTGGACAGCCTGGCGCCACATCCGTCACAGTGCCCGCACGCGGCGGCTGCCTACGCGCCCGCCGTCGGCGGCGATCGACGCTTCCTGCTCAACGACGTGATCGCGGTGCTGATCTTCGCGCTGCTGATCAGCGGCATGGTGCTTGGCGCGCGGTGGACTGAGTCCCCTGCCCCGGACACCGCCCCGGATGGTCCACCACCCGACGACGGCGGGTGGACGCCACCGCCCGCTCCGCTACCATCGAGCGACCGGCTCCACCAATCACCGTCCGATGGCTCAGGACACAGCGAAAAGCGACACCGGGACTCACAACACAGGGGGGACGCGCTTGCTCGACATCGCTCGCATCGATCACATCAGCATCGCGGTACCCGAGCTGGAACCTGAGCTCGAACTACTCGAACGGCTCTTCGGATTTCGGCGCGCCGGCCAGTGGGCGTCGGAGCCGGACAGCGGCTACGACGGCATGAACATGGATGTGCCCGGCAACTCCAACATCGGCTGGGAGGTGCTCGCGCCCGACAGCCCCGACTCCTACATCCAGCGTTTCCTCGATGGCCCGAATGGGCCCGGCTTCCACCACATCGCCTTTGAGGTGGCGGACGTGCGCGGCGCGAATACCGAGCTGCGAGCGCTCGGCATTGACCCGTGGCCGGCACCGAACGAAGACGGTCCCGCACCGCTTGAGACGTACATCCACCCCCGCGGCGGCGGAAGCGGCTTCCTCTTCCAATTCTTCGGCGCGGAACTCGCGGGCGACACAGCCTCGCGCGAGCCGGCACCGGACGTCGATCACTCGCTCGGCATCATCGCGATCAATCATCTCTCGCACGCCCACCCGCGCGCGGACGAGCTGGCCGACTGGTACGAACGCGTGCTGGGGATGGAGAGTTTCCACCGCTCCGAGGGTGGGGAGTACGCCGACTTCACGACGCGCGTGCTCGAGACTTCCACACGCCAGATGCGGTGGGAGCTGATCGAGCCGCAGGGCGACGACTCCTTCGTTGCGCGCTTCATCGAGGCTCGCGGCCCATCGATCCACCACGTCACCTTCGAGGTCGGCGATTGGAAACGCGCGATCGATGCCTGCGCACACCACGGCGTGCCAATCTTTGGCGCTCGTGAGGGTGAAACGGATGGCGCCACGTGGCGGGAGGCGTTCATCCACCCTCGCCACACCGGCGGTTTCCTCGCGCAGTTCTTCTGGCAGGAACGCCCAGGAATCTGGGTCTAGACCACCTCCGGGCGGCGGCGGGCTGAACCCCAGCGAACCGAGTCGTGACTCTGGCTAGCCAGTCTTCACCGCGCCGGGATGCGAGCTGTCCGCCCTGAGCCCCTCGATGTCGTCCTGTTCGCCATAGAGCATCAGCCGGTCGCCGAGCCGCAGCACGATATCGTCCGCCGGCCCAGCGATCAGCGCACCACCGTCGCGCTCCAATCCGAGCACACGCGTCGACGCCGCGTGTTCGAAGACCTCCTCGAGCGTGCGTCCGGCGAGCAGTTCCGTGCTGCCCTCGATCACCATCTCCGCCAGCACGGCCCCGCTGTGCATCCCCGCGAGGGTGTCGACGACATCGATCAGCATCGGTTGCATCGCAGCCAGCGCCATCCACCACCCGGCGATGCGATGCATCGAGACGACGCGGTCCGCGCTAGCGGTCTTCAGACGCGCCTCGGCACCGGCTGAGCGGGCGCCCGCGACGATGAAGACGGCGACGTGCATTGCACGCACCGTGAGCGCGATGAAGGTGTTGGCGGCTTCCGACTGCGACGAGGCGACGACGGCCTTCGCCTCGTCGCAGTTCGCCTGCAGGAGCACGGCCTCCTCCGTGGCGTCGCCGAGCACGCCGGTCATCCCGAGATCACGGGCCGCCATGACATGGCTCTCGTCGCTGTCGATCACGACCACCTGCACGCCTTGAGACAGCAGCTCCTGGCCAACCGCCGCACCGACACGTCCGTACCCACAGATCACGTAGCGGTCATGCATGTGCTGCAGCCTCCGGTTCCGTCGCACGCCGCCCAGTGCCTCGGCAATTCTGCCGAGCACCAGCTCGTCGACGATCGCACTCGCCACATAGCACATGATGCCGATCCCGAACAGGATGAACACCATCGTGAAAATGCGTCCGCTGGTGTCCAGTGGCTGCACCTTTTGAAACCCCACCGTGGAGACCGTGATCACCACCTGGTAGACGGCGTCGAGCAGGTGGAAGCCCTCGACCAGCATCAGCCACGCAGTGCCGCCGACGAGCAGCGTCGCCAGCAGCGTGCTGCCGATCAGCAGATTGCGCGGGACCGCGACGCCGAATCTCACGGCTGAACCTGCTGATCAGTATGAGGCGCTGAGGCGCTTCTTCTTATTCTGCACGTAGTCGACGAGGATGTACTCGCCGAGCTTGTCGGGCGTCGTGTAGAAAACGCGGCCGCCATTGATCTTCGCCAGCTGATTCACGAACTCCTTCAGGTAGTAGTTGCGATCCAGCATGAAGGTGTTGATCGTGATGTTCTTCTGCGTGCAACGCTTCACGGCCTTCAGCGTCTCCCGAATCGTAATCGGGCTCGGCGGATAGGCGAACACTGAGCGTCCGTTCTCCAGGTGGGCCGTCGGCTCACCGTCGGAGATCATGATGATCTGGCGGGTCCCGCCACTGTGCTTCGCCAGCAACCGTTCGGCCATCATCAGCGCGTGGTGCATGTTCGTGCCCAGCACCGACTCATCCCAGCGGACGTACGGCAGTTCATGCGCCTTCAGCTCCCGGGCGAGCGCCGAGAAGCCGATGATGTAGAGGCTGTCACGCGGGTACTGCGCGGAGATCAGGTTGTGCAGCGCCAGCGCCACCTTCTTCGCCGCCTGGAACGACCCTCGCAGGGCCATCGACCATGAGAGGTCGACCATCATCACGGTCGCCGTCTGGGTGACCAGCTCGCTGCGATAGATCTCGAAGTCGTCGGGCTCCAGGTTGACCGGCGTGTGCGGCCCTTCACGCTCGATCGCGTTGCGGATCGTGCGCTCCATGTTCAGGTGGAAGGGGTCACCGAATTCGTACGGCTTCGACTCGTCGAGGCGCTCGCCGATGCGACCAACCTCCGGCAGGGCGTGGTTGCCGAGGTTCTGCTTCTTCAGCTGCGCGTAGATCTCGCCCAGCGCGTTCTGCCCGATCATGCGCGTGCCGCGCGGGGTCAGCTCCCAGGCATCTTCGCCATCCTTGCGGATGTAGCCGGCATTCTCGAGCACGTCCAGCAGTTGCTTCAGCTGCTCGACGGCATCGACCGCCTCATCACCGAGCATCTCCTGCAGCTTGTCCATGTCGACCGAATCGAGGTCGCCGTCGTATTGCGCTCGCTCGAGCTGTCGCTCCAGCCCGTCGATGTCCTGCATCTCGCCCATCAGCTCCATCGCGGCCTGCAGGTCCAGCTCCTCGTCACCGCGGAAGGGGTAGGAGTTGCCCTGGCCGCGCTGAGGGTTGAGGAAGTCGAGGTTCTGCCCGAGCTCGGCGAGTTGCGCCTCCAGCTCCGGGTCGCCCAGTTTGTCGGCGAGCAGGGACTGCAATTGTTCGCGCTGGCTCGCAGGGAGCGAGTCCATCAGCGACTGCATCGATGACATCTGCTGCTGCATCATCGCGAGCAGTTCATCGAGCGACTGCGGCGGGTTGTCGCCGAACATGTCGCCGAACTCTTCCATGAAGGAGTCGAAGTCGGGCTCATCGCCCTGCATCTTCTGCACCATCATGTCGTTGAGCGCCATCACCATGTCCTTCATGCGCTGGAGGTCGCCCTCCGACATCTCCTCGACCATCTTCTCGACGTCCTTGAAGTAGTTCTCGGTCATCGACTGCTTCAGCTGATCGACCAGTTCCTGGAACTTGTGCTGGGCCTCCGGGTTGAGGAATTCGTAGTCCTGGAGTGAGCGCACCTGGCCGGCAGTGTCCTCCGGCAGCTCATCGAGGAAGTCCTGCTTCCGCTTCGCGATGCGGCGCAGCATCTCTTCGAACTGTTCTTCCTCGCTGAGCTCGCCCTGCTGCGAACCGCCCGAGGGCTGCCCCGACTGGCTCATCTGCCCCGCGGAAGCGGGTTGCCGCTGGCCGGCCTGTGAGGAGCCCGACTGCTGCTCCCCGGACTGGGCATCACCAGACTGCTGCTCGCCTCCGGGCTGGCTCTCGCCGTCTTCGCCCGCTTCGCCACTCTCGTCGCCTGCCTCGCCATCCTGCTCGGGCTGGTCAGGCATGCGGTCGTTGATCGTGTCGCGCTCCATCTCGAGAAGCTCGTCGAGCTGCTTGCGCAGGTCATCCATCACACCGCCGAGGTCGAACTGGTCGAGGCGTTCACGCCGCTGCTGACGCAGTTTCTGGAGCAGGTCACGCAGACCCTGCATGCCGTCGCCCTGGGGCGTGTTCATCCCACGCTGCATGAGGTTGCGCAGCGCATGCTGAAGGTCACCGAAGTTCATCAGGTCATCGGTCAGTGCGTTGAGCACCTCCTCGGCGTCGAGCCCGCTGAGGTCATGCGTGCCATCCCACTCGGAGTAGCGAGAGCCCGTGGTGAAGATCGATGCCATGTGGCTAGCCTCGGTAACGCGCGGCGGCCGAGCCGCTGACCGGGTCTTTGTTTAGCCGCTTGTTCAGGTGCAGCCCTTCGAGCAGGAACTCGACCGCCGATGCCTTCACGGCGTCCGAGGCGCTCGGCACGAGCCCATCGACGGCCGCGCCGAGCCCTTCCACGTCCTTCACCATCCGAAGGTAGTCCTTCGATGGCAGCGCCTCGCCGGTGTCGACAGAGAGGCCAACCTTGAAGGCCTCAACGATCGGCTCCAGCTCGGAGAGATTGCAGCGACGGTTGAAGACCGCCACCACAGCACCCTGCACGAGCCGCTCGATCACCTGCTCGTCGCGACCGTCCTCGACGGTCTCGAACTCGACCTTGCCCTGGAGCGCCGGCACGAGGAACGGGAGGTCGGAGACGCGAGGCACGACGTCGGTCTCGCCGAGCCGAACCGCGCGCCGCAGCGCGTTCGCCAGCAGCGCCTCGTAGTCGGCCACGGAGGCACGGACGGAGACGCCGGAACGCTGGTTGACGTCCGGCGAGCGGCGGGCGAGTCGGGTGATCTCGGCCACCAGCTCCGTCATGTAGTCGGGCACCTCGACGGTGTAGCCCTCGACATCGAGCGTGGCGCTCTCAAGTTCGATGATCGCGATCTCGGCCTCGATCGATGTCGGGTAGTGGGTGTGGATCTGGGAGCCGTAGCGGTCCTTCAGCGGCGTGATGATGCGCCCGCGGTTCGTGTAGTCCTCCGGATTGGCGGTGGCGACGATGAAGACATCGAGCTCCAGCCGCACCTTGTGCCCGCGAATCTGGATGTCGCGCTCTTCCATCGCGTTCAGCAGACCGACCTGGATGCGCTCTGCGAGGTCCGGCAGCTCATTGATCGCGAAGATGCCGCGGTTGGTGCGCGGGATCAGACCAAAGTGAATGGTCAGTTCGTCCGAGAGGTAGCGACCTTCGGCGACCTTGATCGGGTCCACCTCGCCGATTAGGTCGGCGATCGTGATGTCGGGCGTCGCCAGCTTCTCGCCGTAGCGCTCGTCGCGGTGCATCCAGCGGATCGCCGCCGCCTCGCCCTCTTCCTCCGCGATGTAGCGGCCCTGCGGGGTGATCGGGTGGAACGGATTCTCCGGGATCTCCGCCCCTTCAAGCACCGGCGTCCACTCATCGAGCAGTGAGGTGAGGCTGCGGATGATGCGCGACTTCGCCTGCCCGCGCTCGCCCAGCAGGATGACGTCCTGACCGGAGAGGATCGCGTTCTCCAGCTGAGGGACGACCGTCTCGTCGTATCCGATGATGCCGGGGAAGACATCGTCTCCGGCCCGCAGATGGGCGATCAGGTTCTTCCGCATCTCTTCGCGGATCGGAAGAACCTCATACCCGGACTTGCGTAATTCGCCTAGCGTCGCCGCTCGTGTCTCAGCCAACGTCACCCTCCTCATGGGCCATCGCTACGTATCCGTGGCGATTTCAGTGGGGGAGGCCGATGAAATACTGCGTCGGCTTGCAGCCAGCCACCACCGCTCACGCAGTATAAGCGGATGCAGCCACGGTGCACTTACCCCGCCCGACAAGGTGCAGCGGGGCGGCGCGTCAGAGCGATGCGGAATGACGGTGCGAGAGAGCAGAGGGGCGCGCTCGACGGCGCGCTCGCTGTGGCCAGAAGCGCTAGGAGGCAGCGTCCCCGAGGTCGACCGTCGGAAGCCCGGCCGCGAGCTCCGGCTGCGCGACGAGCCGGCCGACGGCGCGGCCGATGCGAGAGTCACGCACCACGATCACGTCCGGGATCTCCAGTAAGTCGCCCACGCTGACATCGAGCGCGCCAACGACGCCGAGGAAGGTCGAGAGCGGCATGTCGCGCTTCCCGGTCTCGTAGTTGGAGAGCGCAGCCTGAGTGACCCCGGCAGCCCGTGCGACCTCAGTCTGTGACAGCTCGCGACGCAGACGCCACTCCCGCAGTCGCTCGCCGACGATGGAGCGTTGAGATGTCGCCTGCGTGTCCGGAGCAGAGCCGTTGGTCATTGGGGCCTTCCACTGCACGAGGTGCGATAACGAGTCGTCAGTAAGAGTGTCGTCGACGGAGCGTACTGGCTGCAGTGTCGAGCGCAACCCCGACGTTGTATATGATTCTCGCACGAGGCCCTTGTGCGCACAAGCACAAAGCCTGAACCTACGATCTGACCGTTATGTACGTTCTAAATTCGGGTTCGATCGCTACGGATTAGCTGGCGTCAGCTTCGATGATCTGGATCACGGCGTACTGCCCGACCACCTTTTGCCACGCCCAGCCCTCTGCGCTGGTCATGAACCAGATGTCGCGGTGCTGGCCCAGAATCATGTTGCCGGTGTCGTTGCAGGTGTAGACGCGTTCCAGCGGATCGCCCTCGATCGTGAAGCGTTGCCCCAGGTAGTTGTAGTGACAGGCGGCGGCGCCGGGGTAGACGACCGTGCCGTCGCGCATCCACTCACAGAAGGCACCGCCATCGCCGCTCGGCGTCCGGTCGGAGTGCTCGCAGTAGTAGAAGGTAACCTCAGCCAGGATGCGCGTGCCGGAGGTGAGCGGGGGCGGATCCGACTCCGTGGTGTTCAGCGCGAGACCGAGCTGGTGCACGTCCTGCTGAGCGGTGGGGACGACGCGTGTCACCGCCTCACGCTCTCCGCTAGGCCGCGAGCGCAACAGCGGTTGCGAGGCGACCAGCGACGTGGCTGCGGCGGGCTGCTCGCTTACCTGCGCGACGGGTGGAGCGGCGGCTGGCGTTGTGCCCGAGAGCCGCTCGAGGGTCGCGCCCAACCGGGCGAAGGATGACGCGCCTTCTTCGTCCGAGGTGATCATGATCGCCATCGCCGACCCGAAGATCGCGAGCGCCAGCACGACGACCGCGATGCCCCCCGCGCGCGCTGACGCGCGGGCGTTGGAACCCTCAGTACCCCGCCACATCGCCGGGCAGTATGCCACGCGGTGTGGCGGCACGCATCTTCGATGACGTCAGGAAACGCCCCTATTTTCGGGGGATCCCCGCGCACGCCGCGCCCGGCTGGTTAGACGAGCAATTGCTCCGCGCGCAGGTCACCGACGGCGGCGCGGAAACCCTCCACCGTGTCGGCGATCTCGGCCTCGCCGTGGGCCGATGAGACCATGCCGCCCATCCCCATCAGGTCGACGCCGTGGTTGAACAACGACCAGCGCAACTGCTGCGCAAGGTTGTCCATCGCGCCACGCGGGGCTTCGTCGGCGTCCCACTCGACATCGCTCGGCCGTGGAGCGTCGTAGCCGATGTTCAGGTGCCATATCGAGGAGACGGCCCACGCTGAGGCCGGTACGGAGAGTTCCTCGAAGAGGCCGTTCAGCCCGTGCACCAGCTTCGCCGCCGTCTCGTCGGCGCGCTTCGTCTCGTCGCCCTCCGCGATCAGCCGCAGCGCGGTGAGCCCGGCCGCCGCGCAGACCGGATTGGCGTTGAACGTACCCTGGTGGGAGACGCGCTCGCTCGCGTTCCACTCACCGTCGTCGGCGCGGATCTCGAGCATCGAGATCACGTCCTCGCGGCCGGTGACGCAGCCGCCGGGCAGGCCGCCGGCGAGGATCTTGGCGTGGGTCGAGAGGTCCGGCATCACGCCGTAGCGCTCCTGCGCTCCGCCCCGCGCCACGCGAAAACCGGTGATCACCTCGTCCATGATCAGCAGCGTCCCGGTGTCGGTCGTCGCCTCGCGCGCCGCGTTCAGGTACGAGGGATCGAGCGGGGTGGCACCGAAGTGCGCCCCCGTCGGCTCGAAGATCACGGCGGCCACGTCGCGGCCCGCCAGCGCCTGTCGAAGCGCCTCGATGTCGCCTTGCTCAACGATCGTCAGCGAGTCGTAGAAGCCCTCCGGCACGCCCGGCGAGTGCGGCTGCGAGTTGTCCTCGCTCAGCCGCCCGACGACAAGGTCGTGCCAGCCGTGGAAGTTGTCGGAGAGCGTAATCACACGCTCGCGTCCGGTGTATGCGCGCGCCAGGCGCAGCGCCATCATCGTCGCCTCGGTGCCGGAGGAGGTGAAGCGCACGCGCTCGCCGCACGGCACCATGTCGATTACCTGCTGACCCCACTCGACCTCGATGTCGTGCGAAGAGCCGAAGTGGGTGCCACGAGCGAGCGCCGTCTGGATCGCGTCTACGACCTCCGGGCGGTTGTGGCCCAGCAGCAGCGCCCCGTGCCCGCCGATGTAGTCGACGTACTCGTTGCCATCGACATCCCACTTGCGGGCGCCAGCGGCGCGTTCCACGTAGACCGGCCACGGCCGGAATGCCCGCTGGTCATGGGTGATGCCCGAAGGGAACGTCTCGCTCGCTCGCATGGCGAACTGCTTTGACTGCTGATGTTTGGCCTCGAAACTCTCGAGGATGCTGCTCATCGTCGCCTCATCTCGCTGTGGTCCGCCTCCCAGCAGTGTCACGCGAGCGGGCTCGGCGCGGCAAGTTTGCGAGGCCGCACCTCGCGCGCCTACGCTCGATATCAGCAGCGACAGCGAGGGGAGTGAGGCGATGGCGAAGCTACCCGACAGCGAGGTCGATCAGGCGCTCGTCGGCCTCGACGGTTGGTCACTCGATGGCGACCAGATCGTGCGCGAGTTCCAGTTTGCGGACTTCGTGGAGGCGCTGGGCTTCATCACACAGGTCGGCGTGCTGGCCGAGCGTGCCGACCATCATCCGACAATCACCAACACCTACAACCGGGTCGGCATCGCCCTCTGGAGTCACGACCCCGACGGAGTAACGGAGCGTGATGTCGCGCTCGCAACCGGGATCAACGCACGCACGGCGTAGCCCCCGGCTGCCGCCTCCAGCAGACGAGGATTGAGCCATGGAGATGCCACGAGTCGCGATCGTCGGGTACGGCGCCGTCGGGAAAGGCCTGCCCGAGCTATTCCCGGAGGCCGTGATCTACGATGAACCGCTGGACATCGGCACGCGCGCCGACGTCGATGGTTGCGATGTCGCCTTCATCGCCGTGCCCACGCCCGCCCACGACGACGGCCGCTGCGACGTGAGCATCGTCGAGGAGACCGTTTCCTGGATCGGCTGCGACTACATCATGATCCGCCCCACCATCGAGGTCGGGACGACCGCGCGGCTGCGCGAAGAGACTGGCAAACGCATCGTCTTTCAGCCGGAGTACGGGCCGGCGGAGACGCCGGATCACCCCTTCAAGAACCTGCGCGACGTGCGCTGGGCGATCCTGGGCGGCGAACGTGACGACACCCGCTGGGTGGCGAACCTCTATCAGCGCATCTTCGACTCCACGATCGCGATTCATCAGACGACCTCTGAGACCGCGGGCTCTGCAAGTACATGGAGAACGCCTACCTGCCGATGAAGGTGGCATTCAGCAACGAGTTCTTCGACCTGGCCGAGACCTCCGGGGTCGATTACCACCAGTTACGCGAGCTGTGGTTGCTCGACCCTCGCATCAACCGCAGCCGCACGTGGGTCTACCCGGACGACCGCGGATTCGGCGGCAAGTGGCTCCCGAAGGACCTCGAGGCGCTGACCAGCTTCGCGCGTGAGCAGGGGCCACACCCGCTCGCGCTGCTGAACGTCGTCCGCGACTCAAACGCGGAGGTGCGCGGCCGAAATCAGGACTGACCCCCAACCGCGCTCGCGAGCGCTCAGGCTAGACTTAAGCCGTGACAAACGACGCCCTCCCCGACTACGTCCGAGCGTTGCTCGAGCCCGCCTCATACCCGCACACGCCCGCCTCCGTGGAGCTGGTGCAGACGCACATCTCCTACGTCTTCCTGGCCGACGACGTCGTCTACAAGACGAAGAAGCCGATCGACTTCGGCTTCATCCAGCAGCTCGACGCCGAGACGCGGCAGCGCTTCTGCGAGGCGGAGGTGCGGCTCAACCGCCGGCTCGCGCCTGACGTCTACCTGGACACCGTGCCGATCGCGAGGCTGGCCGATGGCGGCTACGCCGTCGAGCACGAGGGCGAGCCCGGTAGCGAGGTCATCGAGCACGCGGTGAAGATGCGCCGCCTGCCCAACGATCGCACGCTCGACCACCTGCTCGCCGCGGGCGATCTGCCTGAGGGGTTGATCAAGCGCATCGTCGACCGCCTCGTCACCTTCCACGGCACGGCGGAGGTCGTGGCCGATGACCGTGATTTCGCCGGAGCGCCCGCAGAGCGCGCGTGGTGGCAGCGCGAGTACGGGGAAGCCGAAGACAACATTGGCGGCACGTGGCTGGCGGAGGACGCCGCCGCGCTGCGCTCCTACGTCGATGCCACAGTCGAGCGCGAGGCAGCACTCTTCGACGAACGGCTGGCGCTGGGGCGTGTGGTGGAGGGCCACGGCGACCTGCAGGCGAAGCACGTCTACGCGCTGAGCGACGACGTGGACGATCTGGTGATCGTCGACTGCATCGAGTTCAACGACTGGTTCCACTTCCGCTACCTCGATGTCGGCTACGACGTCGCCTTCCTCGCGATGGATCTTGAGGCGCTGGGGCGGTCTGACCTCGGCGACGAGTTCGCCGGGCGCTACATCGCCGTCGCTGACGACGAGACGATCGGCGTGCTGCAACCGCTGCATCGCGCCTTCCGCGCCTTCGTCCGCGGCAAGGTCGAATCGATCGGCGCGCACGCCGAGGAGGTGCCCGCGGAGCAGCGCGAGCAACTCGCTGCCTCCGCCGCCAGCTACTTCCGGCTCTCCGCCGACTACGCCCGGCGCACCGCCGCGCCCTCGCTCACCGTCCTCGTCGGGGCGTCGGGCACGGGCAAGACACTGGTCGGCGCGACCCTCGCGGGGCGCATCGGCGCGGCGCTCGTCTCCTCCGACCTCGTGCGCCGCGAGCTGGCCGAGGCAGAGGGACTCTCCGCCGCGATGTGGCAGCAGTACGAGGCTGGCGCGTACTCGCCGGAGATGAACCGCCGCACGTACGAGGGCATGCGCGAGCGGGCCGCCGCCCACCTCGCTGACGGGCGACCGGTGATCCTCGACGCCACGCACTCGCGTGCGGACGGGCGCGCCGAGGCTCTGCGAGTCGCGAGCGAGGCGGGCGTGCCGGCAGTGCTCGCCGAGCTGCAACTCGCCGACGATGCCGCCTTCGCCCGGCTCACCAAACGCGAACGCAGAGCAGGCACGGAGGTCGATGAGCGCGCCTACCGCGAGCACATCGAACGCTTCGAGGCGGTGCAGGTGGGCGAGGCAGAGACGCAGATCGTGTTCGACGCGGCACAGCCGCCGGCCTCGCTGGCGCTCGAGATCGCCGCCGCCCTGCCCTCGTCCGGGGCCTAGCCATCCGGCTGCAGGTGGAGCGTCGCCCCTCGACGCAGTAGCCTCTGCCTCCACAAAGGCGGAGCCAGATGCCAGAACAACTCACTCCCGAACTGCTCGCACTGCGAGAGCGCACGCAGGCGTTCATCGACGATGACCTCCGCCCCCTGCAGGCGCGCGCCGACGCCGGCGAGGTCGATGCCGCCGAGGCGCAGCGTAGCGTCGTCGCGCGGTCGCGCGAACTCGGCTTCTTCGGCATGACGCAGCCGCTCGACTTCGGCGGCACCGCAGCGAGCGAGATGGAACTGACCGTCGTACGCGAGACGCTGGCCGCCGCCAACCTGCGCGTTAGCGTCTCGGCCTTCGGCCCCGGCCCCGGCGTGCTGCGCAGCACCGAGGGTGCACTGCGCAAGCGCTACCTCGAGCCGCTGCTGCGCGGCGAGATACGGGCCTCGTTCGCCTTCACGGAGCCCTCGGACGGATCTCCCCCGACGCACGCTCGCCGCGATGGCGAGAACCTGATCGTGGACGGCAGCAAGTCCTTCGTCAGCGGCGGCGGACAGGCTGACTTCTACGAGGTGATGCTGAACGTCGATGAGGGCGCGGACGACCCCGGTGGGCCGGCGATGGTGATCGTCGATCGCGACGCTCCCGGCCTCACACGCGGCGATGACTTCCGCAGCCTCGATGGCTCGACCCACTGCGTGCTGAACTTCGAATCGATGGTGGTGCCGCAGGGAAACGTCGTCGGCAAGATCGGCGAAGGCATGCCGCGCGCTCTCGGCAACATCGGCCGCGAACGGCTACAGATAGTGGCGCAGGCGAGCGGCACGATCATGTGGTGCGTCGACTTCACGCGCACACACATCTCGCAACCGCACCGCAGTGGTGTACCGCTGGGCGACCGCGAGCAGGTGCGCGCGATCTTCGGGCAGATGCTAGCCGATGCGTACGGGGTGCGCAGCATCCTCTACCGCACCGCCCGACTGGCCGACGGCGGCGAGGAGATCATCAACGAGGCCGGTATCGCAAAGCTCGTCGCCAGCGAGGCCGCGGGTCGCATCGTCGACTCCTCGATCCAGCTCACCGGCGCGCAGGCGCTCGTCGAGGGCCACCCCCTCGAAGCGCTCTACCGCCTCGTCCGCACCTGGCGGCTGGCGGGCGGCGCGTCGGATCTGCTGCGATTGAACGCAGCACGCGGGATGCTGGAGTTCGACGCCGGGCGCGTGTAGGCCCCGTGGGGGGACGCACCGTGACCGCGCGCGACAGGAGCACTTGCGGACACATCGATCGGGCAGGTCGCGACGCGCCACGCTCGGGTAGGATGTCCGCATGGGTCAACTGAACTTCTGCCCGCGCTGCGGGCTCACCCTATCCACCAAGGAAGACGGCGGGCGCGAACGTATCGCCTGTCCGGATGACGGCTGCGGCTTCATCGACTACGGCAACTTCTCGATCGGCGCCGGCGCCGTGGTCTTCGACGGCGACCGCGCCCTGCTGGTGCAGCGAGGGCAAGAGCCAAACCGTGGTCACTGGCAAATTCCCGGCGGCTACGCCGAGGTCGACGAGGACATCTCCGAGTCAATCGAGCGCGAGGTGCTGGAGGAGGCGGGGATCACGGCGAAGGTGCGCGACGCCGTCGGCTTTCGGCACGCGATCGGCGGTGGTATCGGCGGGCCCAGCACGAACATCTACCTCGTCTTTCGGCTCGACGCGGAGCCTGGTGCGCCGGCCTTCGACAACGACGAGATCATCGGCGCGGGCTACTTCTCGCTCGACGAGATGGCGAACATGGAGCAGGTGCAAAGCCTCTCCCGCTGGGCGATCGAGCTGGCGATGCGCACGCCGGCCGACAGGGGCCTGACGTTGGCGATGGAGGGCCCCGGTGCGGGCCGGCCCGGCTGGACGCTGTTCGCGCTGGATCCTCAGTAGGCCAACCTCGCCCGACCCAGGCTCTTGGTCCCGGCACCTGTGTAGCGATCCGTCGGCTAACCGATAGTTAGGTCACAGAAGACTGTGTAACTGGTTCTTGCGGCGCGTGCGTTGCTAGAATCACCTTGCCGTGAACGTCACGGTCGGCACGGGAACCGGGCACGCCTCGGCTGAACCTGTCGCGTATCTGAGGGTACAGATGACCACCGCCGACCCTCCGGCACGCCCGACCGATCCCGACGACGTACGGCGAGGCGAATACAACCTCGCCGCGCGAATCTACAGCAACGGCTAACGCGACGAGTCTGGCCAGACTCCCGAACCGGCCACGAACGACGACGGCGCAGCGACCAACGGGAACGGCAACGGCAGCGGCCGCTCGCCGGAAGCGACGACCGAGCGCTACAACCTCGCCGCGCAGGTCTACGGCGACGCCACGACCAGCGGCGCAGCGACGAATGGCAATGGCCGAGCGAACGCGCCTGAGCGATACAACCTCGCGAGCCGCATCTACAGCCACTCTGACGGCGGCTCCAACCTCGAGGTCGCGCCGCCTGCACCCTCCCCTGACGCACCCGCCGTCGCTGTTGAGGAAGTGCCGGCACCTCCTCGCTCCGCTGCACCGGTGGCCACCGACGATGGCGGCGAGCCGCCGAAGAAGCAGGGCCGTGTCCGCACCTTTCACTCCCTCAGCGTGCCGGCGTTCCGCTGGTTCCTGCTCGCACAGCTCGGCTCGCGGGGCGCGATGAACATGCAGATGCTGGTGCGCAACGTGATCGTCTTCCAGCTCACGGGGTCCTACGCGGCGCTGGGCACGACCTCGCTCTTCAGCGCCATCCCGGGCCTCGGCCTGACGATGTTCGGCGGGCTGGCGGCCGACAGCTTCCCCAAGAAGCGCGTCGTACAGATCGGCCAGACCGGCAGCGCGCTCAGCGCACTGGCGATCGGCACGCTGCTGTACTTCGATCAGCTGCAGTTCTGGCACCTGCTCGTGACCTCGGTCGTGCAGGGTTCAATCGTGGCGCTGATGATGCCTTCGCGGCAGGCGATGATGCAGGAGGTGGTCGGCATGGACCGCCTGATGAACGCCACGGCGCTGGGCATGGGCACGATGAACCTGATGCGCCTGGCCGGCCCAGCGGCCGGTGGGGTGCTGCTGGCGAGGGCAGGCGGCGAGGCCGTCTACGCCATGATCCTCCTCTTCTACGTCTGGTCGATCGTGATGCTGGTAAAGGTGCCGCTGACGAAGAGCGCGATGGGTGCTGCCGCCGCCTCATCGCATGGGCGACGGGCTGCGCTACATCAAGGGCAACACCACGATCCCGCTGCTGCTCGTGACCAGCCTCACGATGGTGGCCTTCTCGATGCCGTACCAGATGATGCTGCCGGGCTACGTGCTGGACGTGCTGGGCAAGGGCCCGGAGACCGTCGGCTTGATGATGAGCATCGGCTCGCTGGGCGCGACGCTGGTGATCGCCTCACTGCCGCCGCGCCGCCGCGCCGCCGCGCCGCCGCGCCGCCGCGGGGCGCTGCTGCTGATGGGGGGCGTCCTCACGGGCGGAGCGCTGGTCGCCTTCCCGCTATCGACGGCGTGGATCCCTATCGTCGCGACGGTGGTGGTGATCGGCGTCGGCCAGAGCTTCCGGCAATCGCTGGGCAGCGTGCTGGTTCAGACTTATGTCGAAGACGAATTCCGTGGTCGCGTGATGAGCGTGCAGATGATGCAGATGAACATGGCGATGCTCGGCACCTTCTTCTTCGGCATCCTCGCCGCCACGATCGGGCCGCAACTCACGGTCGGGCTAATGGGCGGGTTGATGCTCGTGGTCGTGGTCGGGGCTGGCATCTTCCTGCCACGGCTGCGCCGCCCCGAATAGCCCGGCTCGGCGGCCTCGCTGTTGCCCCTCGTTCGCTGCTTGACTGGCCGCGACGCGGATGCCACCCTTCGCGCGTCATCCGAAAGGAGACCGCTGGGGGTGCCTTCGGGCTGAGAGGCGGCTAGACCGCCAACCCCTAGAACCTGATCACGTTTGTACGTGCGTAGGAACTGCGGTTACCCGCCCCGGGGCGGCTCAGTCGAGGGCAAGAGCCCGCTCAGAACCCCCCGGTGCCAACCTCAATCCCATCAGGCAGCGGTCTCGCAACACAGGGAAGGACCCTGAGATGCGAGCCATATCTGCAATTGCGGTGCTTGTCGCCTCTGCTCTGATCTTCGCTGCCTGCAGCGACGATGAGGGGCCGACGACGCTCACCGTGATCACACACGATTCATTCGATGCGACAGAAGCCGTGATTGCGGCATTCGAGCAGGAGCACGGCGTCACCGTCACGCTCGTCAAAGGCGGCGACGCCAACCAGGTGGTGAACCGCGCGATCCTGAACTCCGGCAACCCGGAGGCCGACGTGCTCTTCGGCGTCGACAACCTCGCGTTCCGCCGCACCGTCGAGGCGGGAGTCTTCGACAACTACAAGGCGAAGCGGCGCGACGAGATCCCCGCCGACGTGCTCGCGCAGTTCGGCGACTCGACGGCGGTCACGCCGATCGACTATGGCTACGTGAACATCAACCTCGATCGCGGCGCGGAGCTGCTCGCGCCCTCCACCTTCGAGGAGCTGACCACCGAGACGTGGCGCGGCAAGCTGGTCGTCGAGGATCCCGCGACCTCCTCCACCGGCCTCCAGTTCCTCGCCTCGACAGTCGCCTACTTCGGCGATGGTGGCTGGCAGGACTTCTGGCGCGACCTGAAGGCCAACGACGTGCTGGTGACGGACGGTTGGGAAGACGCGTACTACGTCCAGTTCTCACAGTGGGGCGGCGACCGTCCGCTGGTCGTCTCCTACACCTCGAGCCCTGCGGCCGAGTTCCTCTTCGCCGATCCGCCCGTCGACCGGCCGCCCACGGAAAATGTGATCCCGGGACCGCTGTTCCGGCAGGTCGAAGCCGCTGCGGTGCTCAACGGCACGCAGGCTGAAGAGCTGGCCCGCGAGTTCATCGACTTCATGCTCTCGGACGCGTTCCAGAAGCAGATCCCGGAGACCATGTTCGTCTACCCGGTGATCCCAGGAGTCGAGACTCCCGACTGGTGGCAATGGGCCGAGGTCGATGTGCAGGCAGCGACGCTGGAGGCCGAACAGGCTGAGATCGACGACTGGATCAGCGAGTGGACGGAGATCATGCGCAGGTGAGCTTCGCCCACGGGGCGCGCGATGGGTGGCGCTGGGCGATCCCGGCGCTGCTGTTGCTCGCCCCGTTCCTGCTCTGGCCGCTCGGATCGATGCTCTGGCGCGGGGTCGCGCCGGAAGGCGTGACCTCCGGCCGCGCGATCGCGGAGGTCGCCGGCGACCGCTTCTACTGGGGGCGGCTGGCCTTCACGATCGGGCAGGCGCTGGCATCGACGTTGCTGGCGCTGCTGATCGGGATCCCCTCGGCGTACGTCTTCGCGATGATCCGCTTCCCCGGCCGGGCGATCGCGCGGGCGGTAGTGACGGCACCGTTCGTGATGCCGGCGATCGTGGTAGCGCTAGCCTTCATCGAACTGATCGGCGATGTAGGCCTGCTCGGCACCCTCTGGGTGATTCTGCTGGCGCACGCGTTCTACAACGTCTCGGTCGTGATCCGCCTCGTCTCCGGTGTCTGGGCGAACCTCGATCCGCAGACGGAGGAAGCTGCGAGGCTGCTGGGGGCCGGGCGCGTCGCGACCTTCACGCGGGTGACGCTACCGGCGCTCTACCCGGCGATCGCCTCCGCCTCCGCGCTGGTCTTTATATTCACGTTCACCTCGTTCGGCGTAGTGCTGCTGCTGGGCGCGGGCGGCAGCTTCCTCGGCGGGCCGCTCGACACGCTGGAGGTCTCGATCTTCCGGCTGGCGACGCGGCTGGTGGAGTTGCCGGCGGCGGCGATCCTCTCGCTGGTGCAGCTCGCGACAACGCTGGCGGCGCTCACGCTCTACTCGTGGCTGCAGCGCCGCACTACCGCCTCGTTCGTGCTGCGAGCGGACCGAGCACGCCCGCTGCGCGAGACATCGAGGGCGGAACGCGCGTTGCTCGCGGGCGTCGCGGTGATGCTCGGGCTGCTGATCGTCGCCCCGCTGGCCGCGCTCGTACACGGTGCGCTGACGACGGGCGGGGACGGTGGCGTGACCGGCGCGAACTTCGCGCGGCTATTCGAGGACACCGGCCGCGTCTCGTACATCGACCCGCTGCAGGCAGTGCGCTGGAGCCTCAGCTTCGCCCTCGGCGCCACGCTCGTCGCGGCGGTGGTGGGGACGGCGGCAGCGACGGCGATCACGCGCACGAAGGGCGGGCTCGGACCGCTGGTCGATGGGCTGCTGATGCTGCCGCTGGCCGTGCCGGCGGTGGTGCTCGGCTTCGGCTACCTGACAACCTTCAACCGCGGCTGGTACGACCTGCGAGGCTCCCCGTGGCTGCTGCTCGCGGCCCACTCGCTGATCGCCTACCCGTTCGTGCTGCGCGCGGTGCTGGCATCGTTGCAGAGCATCGACCCTCGGCTGCCGGAGGCGGCGCGCGTGCTCGGTGCCTCGCCGTGGCATGTCTGGCGGCACGTGGAGCTGCCAATCGCGACGCGCGCGCTGCTCGCAGGCTCGGTCTTCGCCTTCGCAGTCTCGCTCGGCGAGTTCGGCGCGACGCTGCTGCTGCGCCGTCGCGAGTTCGCGACGATGCCGATCGCGATCTTCGAGGCGCTCGGCAGAGCCGGCGAGGCGAATCTCGGCCGCGCCCTCGCAATGGCGGTGGTCCTGCTGCTTGTGACGACCGCGAGCTTCCTCGCAATCGAGCGCTTCCGTTACCGCGAGGTGTCGCCATTCTGAGTCACCCGACGCCGGAACCGAGCGTCGCCTGATGGGCGCGCTCACCGTTCAGAGCCTCGAACGGCGCTTCGGCAACGTGGTCGCGCTGGCCGGCGCTTCCTTCACCATCGAGGACGGGCGCGTCGCCGCGATCCTCGGACCATCGGGCTGCGGCAAGACCACCGTGCTGCGCGTCGTCGCGGGCCTCGAGAGTCCCGACGCGGGCGACGTGCTGATCGACGGGCAATCGGTGCTCGGTCGCGCACCACACCAGCGCGGGACCGGCCTGATGTTCCAGGAGCTCGCGCTGTTCCCGCACCTGGATGTGCAGCGCAACGTCGACTTCGGGCTGCGCATGGCGAAGTGGTCGCGAGAGGATCGCGGGCGACGTGTCGAGGAGTTGCTCACGCTGGTCGACCTCGCCGCTCATGGGCGGCGACGCATGCACGAGCTCTCCGGCGGAGAGCGCCAGCGCGTCGCGCTGGCGCGCACGCTCGCACCGCAACCGGCCGTGCTGCTGCTCGACGAGCCACTGGGCGCGCTCGACGAGGCGTTAAAGGGGGAGCTGCGCTCGCAGTTGCGCACGATCCTCACTCGCGTCGGCACCACCGCGCTGATGGTGAGCCACGACCTGCGCGATGCCGTCGCGATCGCGGACGACCTCGTGATCATGGGCGAGGGACGCGTGCTCCAGTCCGGCGCGTTGAGCGACGTGCTCGCGTACCCCTCGACACCCACCGTCGCGCGGATGCTGGGCTATGTGCTGCTGCTCGACGGGGTGATCGAAGCTGGCCAGCTCGTCGATCCGGCAATCGGGTCGGTGGAGGTGCCGGACGGGGCGGACGTGCGCGCCAGATCCGCGCTGGCGTTCATGCACCAGTCGAGCGTCGAGGCAGTGTCGCCCGGCTCAGAGCGTGGCTCCGGCGTGACGGCGACGGTCGGCGCGACGCGGCCGGAGGGCCCCGCGCTCACGCTCGACCTCGCGCTCAAGGACGGCAGGCCGATCGCGGTGCGCTGGGGCGGCGGCACGCCCCCGACCGCAGGCGATTCGGTCGAGCTGGCAATTCAGCCCGGTACGCTCCGCTTCTTCGAGGCTGGAGCTGCCGCGGGGGACAGGTAGCAACGCGCATGGGGGGCGGCGTGGCCTCCTCCCATGCGCATCCCCCTACCGAAACGTGACCTGCTGCGACGCGACCCCGAGACGCGGGCGTTGCGCGCGCTCGCGCAGGGCCTCAAGCACCTCCCACTGAAGCACCGACCGGACGAGGCTCTACAGGTCGTCGCCGACCTCGCACGGCGGCTCACCTCCGCGCGCTACGCCGCGCTCGCCGTCTCAGACAACGACGACCGCACGATCGGCTTCGTCACCTCCGGCCTGAACAAGGACGAGCTGCGAGGGTTGAAGACGCCGCCGCAGGGCCACGGGCCGCCGGGCTCACTGCGCGCCGACGGCCGCCCGGTCTACATCGATGATCTGGAACAACACGAGCGATCGTTCGGCTTCCCGGGCCGCCACCCACAGATGCGCGCGCTGCTGGGCGTGCCCGTGTGGGCGAACAACCGCGTGCGCGGCTCGCTCTAAGTCACCGATCACACTCGCGGCCGCAGCTTCGGCGAGACCGAGGAGCGGCTGCTCATTACGCTCGCCCGCCACGCGACGAAGGTGATCGAGCGCGACTGGTACTAGGGAGCCCTTCGGGCTGCTCATAGGTTGGGCACCTGCGCCTCCCACCCGCGGTCACCTGCTGGCTGGACGAGGCGTCAGGCGACTCCACCCACTCCAGATCGAGGGGGGGGGCCTTGCCCCCCGAACACAACCGGCGGGTGAGTGGGATCCATCTCGAAACTGGTTGCGGGCGACCGCGCGACTCCGGCACGAGAGCGAGACGAGGTCGTCCTTCGACGGCTCAGGACGCGCGGAGGGGCTGCCTCGCCCGACTTCGCGCACTGCCTCTAGTTACCCGCCGAGGTGCTCGCCGAACCACGCGAGCGAGCGCGCCCACGAGTCGGCGGCCGACGCCTCATGGTGGGCGTCACCGGAGTTGAAGAACGAGTGTCCTGCCTCCGCGTAGGTCTTGATATCGGTGGTCGTACCGGAGGCCGCGAGGCCCGACTCAAGTGCCGCGATCTGGTCGGCCGGCGTGAACGCATCCGTCCCGCCGTAGGAGGCCATCACCGGGCAGTGCACGGTCGCCATCTCGTCGGACGAGAGGAACGGCACGCCGTAGTAGGCGTGTACGGCAGCCACGGTCGAGGTCGGTCGCGACGCCGTCGCGAGCGTCAGCCCGCCGCCCATGCAGAAGCCGATGCAGCCGACCTTCGCCGCGCCGTGCTCGCTCGTGAGGTATGAGACGGCCGCGTCGATCTCTGCCGCCGCGAGGTTGCGGTCGAGCGCGCCCATCAGCTTGCCCGCCTCGTCCGGCTCACTGGCGAGCGTGCCGTGGTACAGGTCGGGGGCGATTGCCACGTAGCCCTCGGCAGCGAAGCGGCCGGCGATCGCGCGGATGTCGTCGTTCAGACCCCACCACTCCTGGATCACGATCATGCCGCCACGGACCGCGCCGTCCGGCTTGACCATATAGCCCGTGACCTGCACGCCGTCCTGGGTGATGTTGATTTCGCAGCTCATGGCCCCCCCCCTCGTATGCCCTCTTCGGTTCAGGCTGGCGCAGTATAGCGAGCACGGCGAGTGGCTGCCGTTATTCGTCGGGCAGCTCGAAGAGGAAGCGCACCTGATCACCGGCCTCGATACCTCGCTCCGCATACCACCCGGAGGGCGTCTCGATGACATAGCGATACGCCGAGGCGGGCCTGACGATGTCCAGCGAGTCGGCCGTCATCTCGCGGATATCCACGATCCGAAACTGCTCGTCGACAAACGCGATCGCGAGGTCGATGTGGGTGTTCTCCATCCAGAAGGCGCCGCCACGCAGCTGGTCGTAGTGGAACAGCATGCCGCGTTCGCCCAGCACGTAGCGGCCCGAGAACCCGATGCTGTACTCGCTGCGCGGCGGCACCTCGATCGGGAAGGTCGTGACTCGACCTTCGCTGTCCGTGAATTCGACGCGATCGAGGTCCGCCAGCGGGATGCTGGCCGTGCTCGCGACGACATCGTCATTCGGCCTCGCGGTTGGGGCCGGGCTGGCTGTCGCGGTCGGTACCGCCGTCGAGGTGACCGTCGGCGATGGCGCTGCGGTCGCGCTTGCCGCTGGCGATGCGGTCGCTTCAGCCGTCGATGCCGGCGTGGCGGTCGCGGTCGATGTCGGCGCGACCGTCGGCTGGGCGCTCGCCGCAGCCGGCGGCGTTGCGGTCGCGGAGGGGGGCGCGTCGCCGTCGCTGTCACAGGCGGCGAGCACCAGCGCGGCGAGTGAGGCAGCTACCGCAAGCGCGAGTCGTGAGGTCACCGGCGGATCGTAGGTGCTGATCCCGCATCATGGCCAATCCCGCCTCGATTGACAGAGCAGAGGGCCGCTCCGTAGCGTCACTTCGATGTCCGAGAGCGAGATACTCGACCTGGCGCTGCGCCTCTGGCCGCAGGCGCGTGACAGTGGCGTGATCGATGATCCGGAGGATCTCGACCGTCTGCTGGCCTCGCAGAACCAGCCAGGCGCGCCGAACCGCGACTGCGGTCAGCGGCACACCTTCGCCTGTTTCGCTCCCGACGCCGAGGCGAAGCTCACGCTGGCCACCGGCGAGAGCGCCGAGGGCGACGACGCCCGCTTCATCGCACACCTGCTCATCACTCGCACGCTGCTCGCCGTCGGGCTGGCGATCGATGAGCGTGTCAGCGGGGCGATGGCGGACGCGTACGCCTTCTCGTGGACCGCCGTCGGCGCGGATTACCGTCAGTCGCCGCTCGCGCTCGCCGCCTCACTCTGGCTGATCGCGCTCGACCCCAGCGCGATCTCGGATCACCCGATCGCGATCGACTGGTCGCCGGACTGCTTCGATGATGCGGATCGCTGGGACCCCGACTACCGGCTCTTCTCGCACTACGACATTCGCGAACGCGCGCTCGACTGGGCGATGTACATCAGCGGTGCAGCCGGCCGGATCGAAGGCGTCTCCGTGTGGACGCTGGTCGAGCCGCTGCTGCGAATGGAGAGCGACTGGCGCACCGGCCAGACGCTGGGCCAGCTGGCGGAGGTCGCCGACGCGGGATCGGAGCAGGCCCCCGCCGCGGCGATGCTGGAGCGCAACCGCGTGTCGAATCTGCTGCGCGCGCACCTCGCTGGCCGGACGGCCTGAGACTTCGCGGGCGCTTTGACTAGTGGCTGCGGCGTGAAGAGGGGCGTCTGGCCGCTTCAGCCACTCCAGATCGGGGGGGCGCGGGGGGCAAGCCCCCCGAAAAGAACGGGGGGGGGGCATCTCGAAACTGATCGTGGGCGAGCGAGTGACCCCGACGCGACCCCGGCCCGGGTCGTCGCCCAGCGCAGCAAGGCCCTTCGGGCGCTACTCGCGGATCGGGTAAGAGAGCGGCGGGCCATCCTCGGTGAGGGCGTGGCGCTCGATCTCCGCCAGCGCGTCCAGCAGCTCGGCGTCGTCCGCCCCCGGCATGTCCGAGACGTGGAAGCCACCGAAGGCGTCGACGACGGTGCGGTGGTCATCAATCACGAAGTCGGGCGTCATCGGCACGCCCAGCGACTCCAGTCGCTCGTGGTGCTTGTCCAGCGGCTTGATGTAGTAGTCCTCCACAAAGCCATCGAGCTCGTGGCGCTTCATGTCCCAGCGGCGGATGCCGACGCCGGACCAGATGTAGATCGTGTGGCCGCCATCGCGCAGCTTCTCGAAGACTTCGCGTGCGTGATTGCGGAGCTTGCCGTTCCACATGACCAGGGTGTTATCGACGTCAAAGAAGACGTTCAGGGGGCGAGGTGCTACCAGGGGTGTTGCTCCAAGAATGTTGCGAGGGTGCTGTTGTACGGCTCTGGATTCTCCCAGTACACGGAGTGACCGCAACCCTCGAACTCCACGAAGGCCGATCCTGGAATTAATTCATGCACATCGCGCAGGATCGCGGGCGGGGTGAGGCCGTCCTCTGAGCCGACCATGAACATCGTCGGCACCTCGAGCGCGGCGACCTGATCCTTCGTGATCTCGCTCTGGAAGCCACCCGTGTTTTCGCGCGGCGGGTTGAGCGCGAACACCTGCTGGTAGAGGAATGTCTTCGCCGGGTCGTCCTGCTGGAACTGCGGTCCGAGCGCACGCTGAGCGAGTCCGCCCCCGGTGGCGTTCTGCTCGCGCAGCTTCATCGCCTTCTCCTGCAGCTCCGGCCAGTCGAAAAAGCCCCACGTGTCGCACATCACCAGTGCCGGCACGCGCTCCGGGTGCGCGACGGCGAAGCCGAGTGCGGTGCGCCCGCCCATCGACTGCGCGACGAGCGCGGCGCGTTCAATCTCCAGCGCGTCGAGCAGCGCTTCGAGGTCATCGGTGAAACGCGATGCGCCCTCCTGCTTCGGGTCGGCGGATGCGCCAAACCCTCGGTGGTCGACGGTGATGCAACGGTACTGGTCGCGGAAGACGGGCACCTGCTGCCACCACGAGATGTGGTTGCCGCCCGCGCCGTGCAGGAAGACGAGCGCCGGCCCCTCGCCGTGCGACTCGTAGTAGAGGTCGATCCCGTTGACTGATTGGGTCGGCATGTTGCTTCTCTCTCTCGCTGCGGACTCGCGCCCAGCCTAGGCCTCGGGCGGCGACATGACGCAGGAGGTGAACGTGAAGGCGAACGCGGCGAGGCCGTCCGCTTCCGTCTCCAGCGTCAGCTCGTGGCGGTCGGCGTCCGCGCCCTGCACCAGCCGGTACATGCGCGGCGTGTCGACGCTGACGACGCCATCGACGACGTCCTCGCCTGCCAACTCGGCGCTGATCCGCTCGCCGTCCAGCAGTACCCACACCTTGCCCGCATCGCCGGTGAGCGGCGGGTGCATCACCAGGTTCACATCGACCGCCAAGTATGAGAGCAACATGCGGCTCGGCGTCTTCGCGCCAAACGGCCGCGCCAGACTCTCGGCGGCGAGCATCCACTCGCCATCGAGGTAGAGCGTGCCTTCCAGGTGCTTGCCGGGGTCGCTGTAGGCCATCGGCCGGTCCGGCGCGACGGCACCGACGTTGCCGATCAGCCCCCGCGAATAGCCGCAGTACAGCTCCGGGGTGACGCGATAGCAGACCGCCCCCGCGTGGTCCTCCAGCCGTACCGGCTCCATCACGTTCGGCAGCCGGGCGGAGAAGCCCTCCTGCTCGCCGAGCAGCGCCTGGATGAACGCCTCCGACTCGTCGTAGCCGCCCTCGCCGTAGTGACGAGCGCGAATCATGCCGTCCGTGCCGACGAAGTACTTGGCCGGCCAGTACTGGTTCTCGTACGCGCGCCAGATTGCGAAATCGGCGTCCAGCACGACCGGGTACGGGATCTCCAGCGATTCGATCGCTTTCTTCACGTGCTCAGCATTCTTCCCGAACGAGAACTCGGGCGTGTGCACGCCGACGACACGCAGGCCGTGCTCCGCGTAGCGGCGGTGCCACTCCGCGACGTACGGCAGGGTGCGGATGCAGTTCAGGCAAGTGTAGTCCCAGAAGTCGACGAGCACGGGCCGCCCACTGCCCTTGATTGCGACCGGGTCGCCCTGCAGCCATTCGCCACCCACCAGTTCTGGTGCGATGACGGGCTGCTCGCCCTCGGCCGGTGGCTGTTCCTGTGTCATCTCGGTCCCCTGCCCGTCTGCTTAGCTCGTCGCATCGAGGTAATCGAGCACCAGCCGCAGCGCCTGTGCGGCGGCCTGATTCTTCGTCGATTCACGGTCGCCGTCGAACTCGTAACGCGCGACGTTGTCGTAGCCCTCGCCGGAGATGCCGATCACGTAAACGCCCTTCGCGACCTCTTCGGGGTCGCGTGGCGCGGCCATGCCGGACTCGGCGATCGCGACATCGACATCGAACGCCTTGCGAGCGCCCTCGGCCATCGTGCGCACCACGTCTTCGGAAATCGACCCCTCAGCGCGAAGCGTGTCGCGGTCGACGCCCAGCAGGCTCATCTTCGGGCCGCCGTGGTAGGCCGTGACGCCGCCGACGAAGACCTTCGAGGATCCCGGCACATTGGTCAGCAGGTGCCCGATCAGCCCGCCGACGGTCGACTCCGCCGTCGCGAGCCGCAGCCCGCGTCCGGTCATGCGCTCGACGACGTCCCGTTCGTACATCGTGCCTAACTCTCCGGGTAGCCCGCGGCGGCTTTGATTTGTTGCACCTGGCCCATGTGGTCCTGGTCGTGGACGCGCTGGAAGAGGAACCACGCCTTGCTGTGCAGGTCGCCGAAGAACATGTGCGGCTGCGTCAGCTCCAGCGATGGCGGCTCCGGCAGCCGAGCGACGAGCGCAGCGAACTGCACCGACTCCTCCGCCAACTCGCGTCGCTGCTGCGCGAACGATGCCTCGGCGGGCTCTCGCGCCGGGTCGACGCGCTGGCGCTCAGGCGGCTCCTCGCCCTTCGCGAGCGACTCGATCAGCACCGCGGTACCGCGCGCACCGTTCAGCGCGTGGTGCAGCACCTCACCGATCGACCACTCCTCGTCGCTGGCCGAGAACGCGGCCTGCTGATCGCTCACGCGGTCGAACTCCGCCATCAGATCAATGCGGGCGCTGATCACGCGCGCCCAAAGATCGACCCAGTCGTAGCGTTCGCTCTGCGAAAGCAGGTAGCCACGAACGCGCTCTTGCTCCTCGGTCAGTTGGTTGGTCATCTGGCGCTCCCCTCGTCCCCTAGTGAATCGTACCGGCTGTACGGAACTCGTCGATCTCGTCCGCAGAGAACCCGACAGCGGCGAGGATCGCGTCGTTGTCGCGACCAAGCGGCGGGGCCGCGCCCTGCACCTGTGGTGGCGAGTCACTCATCCGGATCGGGGGCGCGACCTGCGTCTGCGCACCGGTGAGGTCGTGCTCCAACTCGACGACGTACTCGTTCGCAAGTACCTGCGGGTGCTGATCCAGCGTCTCGACGAATTCGATCTTGCTGACCGGGACGCCCGCGCCCTCCAGCAGATCGACCCAGTGCTCGGTGGGTTCGGCGGCGATTATCGCCTCCACCCTCGCCATCAGCTCGGCGGCGAAGGCCTGCGACTCGGGCGTCATCGGGTTGTAGTCGGGCTCGTCGCGAATGTCGTGCACGTCGATCGCCTGCCGCATCTTCTCGCGCAGCGAGGCGGAGAGGCAGCCGACGGCGATCGCGCCGTCGAGGGTGTTGTAGCAGCGATAGTAGATGCCACCAAAGCCGCGAGCCCGCATCAGCGCCCGCCGCTCCTCGACGAAGTCGCGATATGACTGGCCCTGCTCCTCCGCGTCGGCGAGGCGCGCGAGCAGCGCACCGCGCAGCGTCTCGTCGGCGGCCGGCAGCGACATGAAGCTGCCGTACTGCACCATCAGCGCGTTCGCGAGCAGCGAGGTCTCGACGAGCTGCCCGCGTCCCGTGCGTTCGCGGTGGAAGAGCGCGGCCGAGACGCCCCACGCGATCGCGTAGCCCGTCTGGTTATCCGCCGTCGGCTGCCCGCCGGGAAGCACCGGGTTGCCGTTCTCGTCAAAGCGGCCGCCCGCCGCGGTGAGGCCGGAGAACGACTGGATCACGATGTCGTAGCCCGGGCGCTGCGCGAGCGGCCCCTGGCGGCCGAAGGCAGTGCTATCGACGTAGATCAGGTCCGGGCGAATCGCCTTCAGCGTCTCGAAGTCGATGCCCAGCCTCGCCGCGACGTCCGGCCGGTAATTGATCACGACGACATCGATGTCCTTCACGAGGCGGTGGATCGCCTCCTGCATCTCCGGCTGTGAGAGGTCGATCGAGAGGGACTGCTTGCCACGGTTCAGCGCCTGGAACTGTTTCGACTCCAGCGGGACGAACTGGGCCTGCAGCCGCCACGGCTCGCCCCCCGGCGGCTCCACCTTGATCACTTCCGCGCCCATGTCGGAGAGCAACATGCAGCCCAGCGGGCCCGCGATGATCTGTGTGAACTCCAGGATGCGGATGCCATCAAACGGGCCGGACGCCATCAGATCTCCTCTGCTGCGACCGCGCAGACTTCTAGCTTGCTTAAACGTGCGGCGCGTCGTCGGGTGCGGATACTACCAGAGCGGACGGCATGCCCCGTCGCCTGCGCGAGGCGGGTGCCACTCACCCCTCAGGCGATCACACGCGCCTCGCGCAGCTCCGTGAGCTGCTCGTCGCTGTACCCGGCGGAGCGCACGATCTCGTCGGTGTCGCGACCGAGCGGCGGCGACGAGCCCTGCGCCTCCAGCGGTGAGCGCGAGAACTTCACGATCGGCGCGACCTGCGTCTGAGGCCCGGCGAGGTCGTGCTCAAGCTCGACGACGAAGCCGTTATCGACGACCTGCGGGTCGGAGGACATGTCCTCCGAGAAGTTGATCGGACCGGCAGGAACACCTTCGCGGTCGAAGATCTCCATCCACTGCTCCGTCGTCTTCGCCTGGAGCAGCGCCTCGACCTCTCCGACCGCCTTCACGGCGTTGCCGATCGTCTCCGGGTCGGTGAGATCCATATCGTCCGGATCGGCCATGTCGAGCTCGAAGGCCGCGCGCACTTTTTCGCGCAGCCCGCGCGAGAGCGCACCGATCGCCAGCGCGCCGTTACCGGTCGTGAACGGCCGATAGTAGATGTTCATCTTGCGCAACGCGCCGTACGGGTCGTGCGCGGCGATCAACTCGGCGTACGAGGCCCCCTCGCCGCGCATCTTGCGCACGTTCTCGACCATCGCCGTACGCATCACGGCATCGGCAACCGGCAACTCCATCACGGTGTTGCCCTGCATCGAGAGTGCCGTCGCCAGCAGCGAGGCCTCCACGAGCTGCCCCTCGCCGGTGCGCTCGCGATGGAAGAGCGCAGCGCTGGTCGCCCAAGCGATTGCGAGTCCCGTCGCGTAGTCGGACACGGGGGAGGAGGTCATCATCTCGGGCGAGCCGTCGTCGGTGACCTTTGCCTCGCCGGCCATCAGCCCGGTCACGGCCTGCACGACGATGTCGTAGCCGGGGCGGTGCGCCCACGGGCCCTCGCGACCGAAGGCGGTGTTGTCGACGTAGATCAGGTCGGGCCTGATCGCGCTCAGCGTCTCGTAGTCGATGTTCAGGCGAGCGCCGACATCCGGCCGGTAGTTGATCACGACCACATCGATGTCGGGAATCAGGTCGTGCACGACCTTCTGCGCTCGCTCGTCCCGGAGGCTGAGCACCAGCGACTTCTTGCCCCGGTTGAGCGACTGGAACCACTTCGATTCGCCGGGCATGAACTGCTGGGCGATGCGCCAAGGCTCGCCTTCAGGCGGTTCGACCTTGATCACCTCCGCGCCCATGTCGGCGAGGTTCTGGCAGGCGAAGGGGCCCGCGATGATCTGGGAGAACTCGAGGATTCGAATGCCGTTGAGCGGGCCGGAAGCCATCTCATACCTCCTGATGCAGCAGTAGCGGATCGCGCGGAGTATGGTGCGGCCCCAGAGGCGCTGTCCAACGACTGCTCCTCGCCACAGCTGCTCGGTTGTTCGGCCTCGCACTCACCCGTACGCTGACGCCACTGTGACCGGCTCCCCAGATTCCGCATGGAGCGCAGAGGATATCGAGCGCCTGCTCGCGCCGATCGTGCGCGAGCTGCCGCAACCGACCTCGCTCTCCCCGCTCCCGTTCGACCTCAACGCCGGCGTGCCGGATCGGGCGACGCTACCCGCCGAGGAGCTGGCGCAAGCAGCGAGGCGAGCACTGACCGTCGACCCCGCTGGCGCGCTGACCTACGGCGGTTCTCTGGGCTACGAGCCGCTGCGAGCTTGGATCGCCGATCAGCAGGCGCTGGAGACCGGACTCACGCTCGATGCGACGAACGTCACGCTGACGGCGGGCAGTGCCCACGCGATCAACAACATCGCCGCCACCTTCATCGCGCCGGGCGACGCCGTGATCGTCGGTGCGCCCAGCTACCCCGGCGCGATCCGCACCTTCCGCGCGCGCGGCGCGCAGCTGATCGAGGTACCGCAGGACGATGACGGACTGCAGATGGACGCGCTGGCCGCCGCGCTGGAACAACAGCCCGCTGACGCGCCGCTGAAGCTGATCTACGTCACCGCGAACTACGACAACCCCAGCGGGTCAACGCTGCCACTGGAGCGGCGCAGCGAGCTGGTGAGGCTGGCGTGCGAGCATCACGTGCTGGTCGTCGAGGACGACGCGTACACCGGTATCGACCTCGAAGGTCCGCCGCCGACCTCGCTGTTCGAGGTGGCGGGCGGCGAGGGGATCATGCGCTGCGGCACGTTCTCGAAGACGATCGCCACCGGGCTGCGCGTCGGCTGGACCGTCGCCTCGTCGCCGCTGATCGAACTGCTGGGCTTCATGCGCTTCGACAACGGTGCCTCGCCGCTGCTGCACCGCACCGTGCTCGAGTACCTCGAATCCGGCGCACACGCCCCACAGATCGAGCGGCTGCGGGCGCTCTATCGCGAGCGGCGCGATGCCTCAGCCGCGGCCCTGCACGAGTTCTGCGAGCCGTACGTGACCTTCCGGCTCCCCTCCGGCGGGTTCTTCCACTGGCTGACATTGCGCGAGGGCCTCGACGCCCACGACGTGGCAGCCGCCGCCACGGAACAGGGCGTCGCGGTGACGCCCGGCCCCGGTTACTACGCCACGCCGGGCGGGCACGATCGCATCCGCCTCGTCTACTCCGCGCTGCCTCCGGAGGAGCTGACGGAGGCGATCAAACGGTTCGCCCTCGCGCTCGAATCTGTCGCTTCTCGCGCCAACTAGGGGGCTCCGCAGTTGCCCCAGCTCGCAATCGGGCACTATCTTCGAGATTACATTCAGAGGAGCTCCTCCAGATGACCAACGGACGTTCGTCGAGCGACGTAACGAAGGAAGTCACGGGCCTTTGGTCCGGGCGCGACATCGCCAGCTTCGCGAATGAGTCCGTAAAGGCGATCAGCGCCGGCACCGCGACCGACTGGGGACTGGCCTCCGCGATCGAATCGCCAATCCTGCCGATCACGCTCGGCGGGGGCATTCCTGACCCCGGCACGCTGCCACGAGACGAGTTGCGCGACGCGAACGCACGCGCGCTTGCCGTCGCCGACGACGCCCCGCTGCGCTACGGCGGTGCGATGGGCCTCGAGCGGCTGCGTGCCCAGCTGGCGAAACGCTACACACGCGACCGCGGACTGCCCGTCGACGCCAGCCACTTCATCCTCGAGAACGGCTCGGCGGGGGCGATCGACGCGGTCTGCGCCGCGCTGCTGAACGCTCGCGACGTGATCATCGTCGAGGCACCGACCTTCTCCGGCACACTGCGTACGTTCCGCGGCAAGGGCGCGGAGATCGTCTCCGTGGACATGGACGACGACGGGATGATCACCGAGCAGGTCGAGCAGGCGATCGAGACTGCGGAGGCCGTCGGCAAGCGCGTGAAGTTCATCTACACGATCTCGAACTTCCACAACCCGACCGGGATCACGATGTCCCTCCAGCGTCGCGAAGAACTGCTGCGCATCGCGTCGCAACACTCCGTCTTCGTGCTCGATGACGATGCCTACGGCGAGATTCACTACGATGAGCCGCCGCCAACCGCGCTCTCGGCACTCTCCGGTGGCTACGGCGTGATCACGGTCGGCACCTTCTCGAAGGTGATCGCAACCGGCTTGCGTGTCGGCTGGGTGCATGCCCGGCCGGAGGTGATCGAGGTCGTGGCGCGGATGCGCATGGACATGGGCAACAGCGCCCTGCTGCACAACATGCTGGCCGAATACCTCGATGACGGGCGGCTCGACGACCACCTCGACCAGATGCGCGCGGTCTACGCCGAGAAGATGGACACACTCTCCAGCGCGCTCACGGAGTTCGCCGAGCCCTACCTCACGTTCACACGCCCGAAGGGCGGCTTCTTCCTCTGGCTGACGTTGCAGGACGGGCTCACTGCCGCTGCCGTGCAGCGCGCGGGCATACAGGAAGGCGTCGTCTTCCCGGTCGGCCGCGCCTTCTTCCACGACCGCGAAGACCGCGGCGGCGAACACATCCGCCTCGCCTACTCATGGACCTCGATGGACGACCTGCGCGAAAGCGCCGAGCGGCTTGCTCGCGCGTGTGCGCGTGCCGCCGAGGGCGAATAGCCCACAGCCCGCTCGTCCTCGACCCAACGCTCGTCTCGACATCGACACGCGACTGCCCCACCCTCGTCAGGCTGCGGGCGTCGAAGCCCCGCGGCCATCGCAGGATCGGAGCGGCTGATGGGAACGACGAAACGACCGGAAGGCACCGTGCCGTGGATGCCGGGGTTTCGCTACGGTGCGCTGCTGCCGCCGCTCTCGATCGGCCTCGTCGTCAGCGACACCGAGCGTTCGATCGAGTTCTACCGCGATGTGCTGGACGCTGAGATTCGCTACCAGGACATCGACTTCGCCGCGATGCGCGTCGGCGCGGCAGAGGTGATGCTCCACGCCGACCACACACACGACGAGCACCCGTGGCACGGGGAGCTGACCTCCGACGCCACTCGCGGCATCGGCGCGCAGCTCCAGCTGCTGAGCATCGACCCCGACGAGGTGCAGCGACGCGCCGAGGGGCACGGCGCTCACCTGATGCGCGAGGCGACGAGCAAGGGCCACGGCCGGCGCGAGACGCTGGTACGCGATCCGGACGGCTTCGAGTGGGAGGTCGGTGTGCTGATCGAGCCGACGACCGGGCCTGCGGGACCGAAGCCCGCTAGCGGCTGAACTCTACCCGCACTTCTCAATCGCCCTCGCCATCACCGTCGTGAAGCGATCCGAAGGACCCTCGAGCGGAAGGCGCGCGTCCTCTCGTGCGAACTCTTCCAGGGACAATTCGCTCTGGATTATGGTCGATCGTGTAGGCGCAAGCAGCGGTGGTTGCCCCCTGTGCTTCGCACGAGGCCATGAAATTGCCGATCACTGCCTCGGGGTACTGGACTCCGCTACCTGAGCACGCGCTCCCGAGAACAGCGACCATGAACAAGACAGCTCGTATTCTCACGTGCACTCCCATTGGCTCCGAGTCGAGGATTCGGCAGCACGCTAGACGCTGAGAGGTCAACAGCGCACCAGCCAGCGACACGGCATGCCCTGGCGGTCGCCGAAGCCCCGCAGTTCGGAGAAGCCGATGCCACCACGCAAGATCCCCCGCCCGTTCGCGATGCACTTGGGCAACGGCCAGATCGTCGAGGAGGCCAGTTTCGAGGGCGAGCACACTCAGCCCGCGATTCAGCTGATGCGCTTCGACGCCGGCGAGGCCGCAGGCTCGCTCTCCATTCGCTTCTGCCATTTCAACCATCGAGGCCAGTTCCAGCGATCGCCGATGATTCTCGGCGAGACCGAGATCGACGCGCTGCGCGAGGCGGTGGCGCAGACGCCAGAGTCACAACGGCTTCTGTTGCGCATCGCGGGCGGATAGAACTGGCGCGCCCCGGCGCCTGAGGCCGATACTGCCGCTATGTACACCTCGCTGAAGGGCAAACGCGCCGTCGTGCTCGGCGGCTCACGCGGCATCGGTCGCGCGATCGCGCTGCGGCTCGCCACGGAGGGCGCCCACGTGCTGGTGAACTACGCACGCTCCGCCGAAGCCGCCGAGGCAACTGCCACAGAGTGCCGCGCCCTGGGCGTGGAGTCAGAGGCGGTGCTCGCCGACATCGGCGATCCTGATGCCCTCGCCGGACTCTTCAAGCACGTTAAGCAGTGGGGCGGGCTCGACATCCTCGTCAACAACGCCGCGCGCGGGCTGGAGCGACCGCGGCCGGCGATCGAACAGAAGCCGAAGCACCTGCGGGCGACGATGGACGTCAACCTCTTCGCACCCTGGCAGGCGAGCCAGGCGGCCGTGCCGTTGATGGAAGCGCGTGGTGGTGGCGCGATCGTGAACCTGCTGACGCCCGGCTCACGCCACTACATGGCCGACTACTCCGCGGTCGCGGTGAGCAAAGGCGCGCTCACCTCGCTGACCCTCTACCTCGCGGTCGAGCTCGCCCCACGCGAGATTCGCGTCAACGCCATCTCCGCCGGCTGGGTGGAGGGCTCCGACGGCGAACACTCCTACCGTGATGAGGTCTCCGACCGCGTCCGCCCGCACGTCCCGACCGGCCGCAACGTTAGCCCGGACGATGTCGCAGCAGCAGTCGCGTGGGTCTGCTCAGACGAGGTGCCGATGCTCGTCGGCCAGACGATCCACCTCGACGGTGGCTTCGAGGCGAGCTCGTTCAACGCCGTGCTGGACCCGCCGGACAATTAGGTCGCGGCTACGCCGCGCTGTCTCTTCCCTCCGGGGGACCCACCCACCCACCCGTTCTTCTCGGGGGCAAGCCCCCCGAGAAGAACGGGTGGGTGGGTGGGTGGGTGGGTCCGATCTCGCTGGTGGTCGCGGGCGACGAAGTCACTCCGATGCGACAAGAGTCGGGGTCATCCTTCGGCAAGCTCAGGATGAGCGGAACAGGAACGCCAGCTACCCTGCCGGCTCCCGCCACATCGGCCAGAACGAGGGTCCGCTGTCCGGGAGGTGAACGCGCTCCGTCGTCTTGAAGCCGTGGCGCTCGTAGAACGGCAAGTTTCGCTCGTTCGTGTTCTCGAGGTAGGCAGGCATGCCCTCACGGTCGCAGCGGTCGAGGACGGCACGCATCAGCGCCGAGCCGGTGCCGCTGCCCTGCCCCTCCGGCAGCACCCCGATCGCGAAGAGGTAGAAGTGCTCCTCGGTCGGATGATGCTCGTCCATCGCGGGGCCAAGCCGCACGGCGTTGTCGGGTCGCAGCGGGTCGACGACCTCTGCCCAGACCGGCCCGAGTTCGGGTGGCTGGGGCTCCGGCACGTCCGGCGGACGCCACAACGCTGCGCCGGTCGCGCCCGAGGTCACGTAGCACTCATCGTACGGCAGGTAGGCGTAACGTCCGACCTCACGGAACATCGTTCCGATCGCCTCGCTGCGGCGTTCGTCTTGCCTCACAAGCCAGTTGGCGATTGGGTCATCGTCGAAGGCCGCGCCGAGGATGCGGCCGAAGGTCTCGACGTCCGCCTCGGTCGCCTTGCGTACGGCCGGCGCGTTGCTGCTCATCGGCCCTCACCCCCGGCCCCTCGCCCTCCGGGAGAGGGGAGATCGTCGGCATCTTCACCGAGCAGCACGGCGAGTGCCTGACGGTACGCCATCGGACGCTGCGGCAACGGGAAGCGCTGCGAGAGGTCGGTGCAGATCTGCGGTTCGCGCAGCGTCTCGATCAGCAGCCGCGTCTTGCGCCGGGGCAATCGCGCGAGCGTCCACGCAAGTTGCTCCGTCAGCGCCTCGCCGTAGCCCGGCAGCGACAGGTAGATGCGGTGTTTGCCGGCGGCCCGCCCCCACCCTCGCACCATCTCACCGATGGTGATCCGCTCCGCGCCACAGAGGTCGAACGAGCGATCCGCGAGCTCCGGGCCATCGAGCGCCAGGCACAGCGCCTGCACGACATCGCCCAGCGCGATCGGCTCCATCGCCACTCGCCGCCACGCGAACAGCGGGACGATCGGCGAGCGGTTCACGAAGCGCCGCATCATCTCGAACAGCGTCCCGCCGCCGCCGACGATGATCGAGGAGCGCAGGATCACCGGTTGAATCCCCGACTGCCGCACCGCCAGCTCGACCGCCCAGCGCGCGACGAGGTAGCGCGAGGTCGCCTCCTCCGAGGCCGCAATCGGGCCGAGGTAGACGATACGTTCCACGCCCGCCGCCCGCGCCGCCAGTGTCGCGTTCTGCACCGCCGTGAGGTCGTTGTCGACGAGGTCGCCGGGCCGGTCCGCCGTGTGCGCGAGGTAGACGAGCGTCTTCACGCCTCGCATCGCCGGGTCGAGCCCCGCGCCCGTCACGAGGTCGCCGGTGACCGTGTCGATGCCACGATCACGCAGCCGCACGGCATCGAAGTCGCGCCGCACCAGCGCCCGCACCTGCGTGCGGTCACGCTCCGCAAGCTCGTCGAGCAATGCACGCCCGACGAATCCAGTTGCGCCAGCGATCAAGATCATTCGAGCCTCGCCACCCGCGCGGTCGAAACATGGTCACCCTTCGACGGGCTCAGGGTGAGCGGAGTCCGCAACCCGGGCCGCCCCCTCCGGGGGGCCTACTCCTCGGGCGTCGCGAGCACCGCGCCGGTGTTGGCGGAGGTGACGAGGTGTCGGTAGCGACGCAGCCAGCCTGTCGGCGCCTCGCGCATCTGGCGCGTGTCCTCGCTGATGCGTTGCGCGATCTCATCGTCCGTCAGTTCGAGCGTCAGCGTGTGGTTGGTGATGTCGACGTTGATCATGTCGCCGTCACGCACGGCGGCGATCGCGCCCCCGGCTGCGGCCTCCGGCGAGACGTGCCCGACCGCCGCGCCGCGGCTGCCGCCGGAGAAGCGGCCGTCCGTGACCAGCGCGACCTTGTCGTCGAGCCCCATTCCCGCGAGGTTGGCTGTGGTGGTCAAAAACTCCGGCATGCCGGGCGCGCCACGAGGCCCCTCGAAGGCCACAACGATCACGTCGCCTGCCTCGATCTTGCCGTTCAGCACGGCGCGGCTCGACTCCTCTTCGTCGGTGAAGACCTTCGCCGGGCCACGGTGTTGCATCATCTCGGGCGAGACCGCGCCCGCCTTCACGACCGCGCCGAGCGGGGCGAGGTTGCCGAAGAGGATCGCGAGGCCGCCGTGCGGCGAGTGCGGATCGTCGAGCGACCGGATCACCTCGTCGCCAACACGCTCCGCGCCCTCGACCGTCTCGCCCAGCGTCTTGCCGGTGACGGTCTTCGCGTCGAGGTTAAGGATGCCGTCGCGCTGCGCAAGTTCGTTGAGGATCGCGCTGATACCTCCGGCCTGGTGCACGTCCTGGACGTGATAGTCGGAGGCCGGCGAGACCTTGCTGATGTGGGGCACGCGCGCCGCCACCTCGTTCAGCCGCTCCAGCGGGTAGTCGACGCCACCCTCGCGCGCGATCGCCAGCGTATGCAGCACCGTGTTCGTCGAGCCGCCCATCGCCATGTCGAGCGCGAAGGCGTTGTCGATCGCCTCCCGGGTGACAATCTCCGAGGGCAGCAGCTGCTCGTCGACGAGTCCGACGATGCGACGTCCGGCTGCGCGGTAGAGCTCGTCGCGTTCCGGGCTCGTCGCCAGCACCGTGCCGTTGCCAGGCAGCGCCACGCCCATCGCCTCGCTGAGGCAGTTCATGGAGTTGGCGGTGAACATCCCGGAGCAGGAGCCGCAGGTAGGACAGGCGACCTGTTCGAGTTCGAGCAGCTGCGCGTCGTTAATCGAGCCGGCCTGGTGCTGTCCGACACCCTCGAAGACGGTGATCAGGTCAACGGGGCGACCGTCCTCAGTTTCCCCGGCCTCCATCGGCCCGCCGGAGACGAAGATCGTCGGCACGTCGAGCCGCATCATCGCCATCAACATGCCGGGCACGATCTTGTCGCAGTTCGGGATGCAGATCAGGCCGTCGAGCTGGTGCGCCGCGACCATCGTCTCGACGCTGTCCGCGATCAGCTCGCGCGATGGCAACGAGTAGCGCATGCCGGCATGGCCCATCGAAATGCCGTCGTCCACGCCGATCGTATTGAACTCGAACGGGACGCCCCCGGCCTCGCGAATCGCTTCCTTCACGATCTGGCCGACGCGTTGCAGGTGGACGTGCCCGGGCACGATGTCGAGGTAGGAGTTGGCGATCGCGATGAACGGCTTGCGGAAGTCGTCTTCGCTCTCGATCGCGCCGGTGGCGCGCAGCAGAGCGCGATGCGGGGCGCGCTCAAAGCCACGCTTGATCGCGTCCGATCGTCGGGCTCGAACCTCAGTGGTCATCGCATCGCCTTCCAACGTCGGCGGGCGCCCGGGGAGGGCACGAGCCGCATTGCAGATGGTATCAGCGGACTGCGTGAGCGTGGCGGTGCGCGCTGTCCGGTGATGTGACGGGGACGACCCCGGTCGGCTCGCCGCCGGACTCGTATCTACGACCGCGATCAGCTACGAGGTTGGAACCCACCCGCCCACCCGTTCTCTCGGGGGACCCGTTCGCTCGCGGCGACGAGGTGCCTCTAACGGTCCTCAGACTCGCCGTCGAGTGCCTCGGGGATCGGTTGTTCAGAGTG
>DASCRM010000030.1:0-6560 GCA_034406555.1 Dehalococcoidia bacterium
CTGCTGACTGGTGCCCCAAGCGCCGTCGAGCCCGTGCAACTGGGCGACGTGCACATCGACCTCGACGCCTCGGCGCGGGCGAGCCTGGAGCGCGAGGCCGAGGGCGACGGCGGGCCCTCCGACGCATGAGTCGCCGTCCCGCGTATGATGAGTCACAGACGCCGCACCCACAGCAGCGCAGATTGATCGTCTCCCCGATCGGTCCCGACCGGAGTCGGGTATGAGTCAAAATCGCCTGCTTGCGATCCTCCTCGGAGTGGTCGCGACCCTCGTGCTCGTCGTTGGCGGGCTCTCTGTCGTGCTGTTGGCCTCCGGGGACGACGATGGCGGGGGTGGATCGAGTACCTCGGGAGTCTCGGACGGCGGCTCGAGTTCCGCCGAAATCGGAGACATCAAGAACGTCCTGCGGCTCGCCAGCGGCGACCCGGTGACGATGGATCCGCATTTGGCGGGCGACTCGCTCTCCGCCGAGTACATCGTCGAAATCTTCAGCGGTCTGATCACGATCACGCCGGATCTCGGCCTCGGCCTCGACCTCGCTGAGTCGTGGGAGGTGAGCGAGGACGGGCTGGTCTACACCTTCGTGCTGAAGCCGGACGCCGTCTTCCACACCGGCCGTCGAGTCACTGCGGACGACGTGAAGTGGTCGATTGAGCGGGCATCTTCTCACGTGCCGCTCGGCGCGACGCGACCATCGACGACCGCGCTTGCCTACCTCGGCGACATCGACGGCGTGCGCGACAACTTCTTCGGGCTCGCGGAGAGCGTCTCGGGCATCACCGTCGTCGACGACCGCACTCTGACGATGCGTCTGACCGAGCCACTGCCCCCGGACCTCTTCCTCTCCAAGCTCACGTACCCGACGGCGTTCGTCGTCGACCGTCAGCAGATCGAAGCCAACCCGCGCAACTGGACGCGACGCCCGAACGGCACCGGCCCCTACCGCCTCGTGGAGTGGCGGCTGGGCGAGCGCATCGTGCTGGAGGCGAACGATCGCTTCCACCTCGACCTCGCGTCGGTCGAGCAGGTGCTGTACACGCTCTCCGGTGGATCGACGCTGACTCGTTTCGAGAACGATGAGCTCGACATCGCCAGCATCAGCCTTGCGGACATCGACCGCGCCCGGGATCCGCAGAGCGATCTCTTCCCGCTCTACACCGTGTTCCCAAAGTTCACGATCTCCTACATTGCCTTCAACACCGCCGTGCCGCCGTTCGACGACCCGAACGTGCGCAAGGCGCTGGCGCTCTCAATCGACCGCCAGAAGATCGCGGAGGTGACGTTCAACAACATGCTGTCGCCGGCGACCGGCATCCTGCCACCGCAGCTCCCCGCCTACACCGCGGGCGACAAGACCTTCCCCTTCGACCCGGACGCGGCGAGGGCGGCACTGACCGCCTCCTCATACGGCTCGGCCGACAACCTGCCGCCGATCGTGCTGACCGAGGTCGGCGGCGGTGCGGCGGCACGCGTCGACACGCAGGCTTTCCTGGAGCAGTGGCGTAACGAACTGGGCATCAACGTGGAGATCCGGCAGACGGACTTCGCGACCTTCCTCGATGACCAGGACGCGGGCCGCCTGCAGATGTTCAACGCCGGCTGGATCATGGACTACCCGGATCCGGAGGACATTCTGGACCTCAAGTTCCACTCGGCGTCGTCATTGAACGATGTGGGGTACTCCAACGCCGCGGTTGATGCGCTGCTGGAGGAAGCTCGCGTGGAGCGTGACTCGGCGATTCGCAACGACCTCTACAAGCAGGCCGAGCAGTTGATCATCGACGACGTGGCGTGGATCCCGCTCTACTTCTCGCAGTCCCACGTGGTCGTCAACGAGGCGATTGACGGCTGGTTCGAGCCTCCGATGGTGATTCCGAGGCTTCGCTTCATCGAGATCGAGCGTTAGGCCGCTGCGGTGACTGCCTATGTGAGCAGGCGCCTGCTCTGGCTGCCCGTTCACCTGCTGATTGTCACCTTCTTTACCTTCTCGATCGCGCGCTTCGGCCCCGGCGATCCCGTGAGTGTCGCTGCCGGTCAGTTCCGCGACCCCGAGGTGCTGGCACGCGTGCGAGCGGAGCGAGGGCTCGACGGCTCGCTCGTCGAGCAGTACTGGCGCTGGGTCAGCCGGGCGGTGCAGGGGGACTTCGGCGAGTCGTTCCTGCAGGAGGGCTACTCCGTCGGCGAGTTGCTACGCGCCAAGCTCTGGATCTCCGCACAACTGAACATCCTCGCGCTGATCCTCGTCTTCGCCATCGGCATCCCATTAGGGCTCTTAGCCGCGCGTGCGAACGGGACGTGGATCGACCCCTTCGTGATCTCGGCTCTGCTCTTCCTCACGGCGATCCCGGTGCTGGTGCTGATCCCGCCGATGCTCTGGCTCTTCTCGCTGAAACTCGACATCCTTCCGGTCGGCGGTTGGGACGGGATATTCGAGGTCTACTGGATCGGCGACGTGATCGCCGTCCCGATCCCCGATCCGCACCTCTACTTACCGCTCTTCGTGATGACGATCGGAGGGTTCGCCGGCATTGCGCGGCTCGTGCGCATCAGCGCTCTCGAGGTGCTGAGCGAGGACTACGTGCGCACGGCCCGTGCGAAGGGAGCGCCGGAGTCTCGCGTCGTGCTGAGGCACGTGCTACCCAACTCGCTGCTGCCGGTGGTGACGGTGACCGGATTCGCGCTCGTTGGCATCTTTGGCGGTTCGCTCTTCACGGAGACGCTGCTGGGCATCAACGGCATCGGCCGGTTCATGTTCGAGGCGTTGCAGAGCCGTGATTATGACGTGATCATGGCGATGACGGTGATCGTCTCTACCGCGTTCGTGCTGCTCAACCTCGCGGTCGAGATCAGTTACGCCTTCATCGACCCGCGCATCCGACTCGGCATCGAGTCGCAGTCGTGACGACTGCTGTCGCCGAGACCCTGCAACGGAGGCCAGACAACGAGGGTGTGAGCCAAGGCCAGCTCGTCTGGAACCGGCTGCGCCGCAAGCGGCTGTCGATGATCTCACTGGTGGTGATCCTGCTGATCTATGGGGCGGGCATCTTCGCGCCGCTCGTCGCGCCGTACTCGTATCGCACGGTGGATCTCGACCGCCCTCAGGAGGGACCCAGCGTCGATCACCTGCTGGGCACCGACATCCTCGGCCGCGACATGCTGAGCCGCGCGATCTACTCGGCGCGCACCACGGTGGTGATCACCGCCGCCGTGGTGGTCTCCGGCTCGCTCGTGCTCGGCGTCGGCCTCGGCCTGCTAGCGGGCTACCGAGGTGGGCGCGTCGACAGCGTGCTGATGCGCGTCGGCGATATCTTCGCGGGCTTACCGGCGATCATGATGTTGATCCTGATTAACGCGGCGCTGGGCGACCGCGTGAGAACGTTATCGAGGTGGGTCGACGACCATAGTTTCACCGACTTTGTCGGCACCGGTGCCGCCTCGTATTTGACTGTCTTTGGCGCGCTGGCCCTCTTCGAGTGGGTCGGCATGGCGCGCATCATCCGAGCGCAGGTGCTGCAACTGCGTGAGCGCGACTTCATCACTGCGGCGCGCGCGACCGGGGCATCTCCGATGCGGATCATCTCGAAGCATCTGCTACCGAACGTCTCAAACCTCGTGATCCTCGCGATCTCCGTCTCGCTCGGTGGCATCGCGGGGACGGAGATTTTCCTCACCTGGTTCGGGGTCGGCGTACAGCCGCCCGCAGCTTCCTTCGGCGCGATGCTGTTCGAGGCTGGCAGCGTCCGTACTTTCCAGGCGCATCCGCACCTGCTGCTCGTCCCTTCCGGGTTCGTCGTCGCGCTACTCTTCTCCTTCGCACTACTGGGCGAGGGGCTGAACGACGCCGTGCGAGGTCGCTAGCCTCATTTCGCCTGTGATTCATGTGTAAGCCTGTGCTGCGCGTGTGTTCTATACTCGGATGGCGCAACTATTCAGGGGACACACTTGCCAGTCACGACAGAACGCCTGCCGGGGTCACTGATCGCCCTCAAGTTCGAGATTGACGACGAACGTCTCGAAGCTTCGATGGGCAAGGCCGTACAGCGGGTCGCCAAACAGGTCAAAATCCCCGGGTTTCGGCCCGGCAAGGCACCGCGTGAGGTGGTGGAACGCACCGTCGGTCGTTCCGCGCTCGTGCAGGAGGCGCTCGACGAACTGCTGCCCGACCTCTACGAGGAGACGCTTGAGTCGGAGGAGATCGACGCGATCGCCCAGCCCGAGTTTGAGCTGAAGTCGATCGAGCCGCTGGTCGTCAACGCGAAGGTGCCCGTGCGCCCGACGATCGAGTTGAACGACTACAAGTCGTTGCGCGCCCCGCGCGAGGAAGTCGAGGCTACCGAAGAGCAGGTCGAGGAGTCGATCACCAATCTCCGTCGCCGCTTCGCCACGCTCGAGCCGGCCGACCGCGCGGTCGACTGGGGCGATACCGTGCGCGCAGACGTCACCGTCTCCGTCGACGGGCAGGGCGACCCGCACACCGAGGAGGACGCCGAGTTCCGCGTGACGAAGGACGCCGTGATCTCGCTGCCGGGCTTCCTCGACGAGTTGATCGGCCTCGAACGTGGTGGCCCGTACGACTTCACTTTCAACCTGCCGGAGGACTTCGACGCGCAGGAGATTGCAGGCAAGGTCGCCAGCTACACCGTGAAGATCCACGAGGTGAAGCAGGAAGTGCTGCCGGACCTCGATGACGACTTCGCGAAGTCGCTGGACGAGGACGGTGTCGAGACCGTCGATGCGCTGCACACGCGCATGCAGGAGAGTGTGCAGGAGCAACTGGACGCCGATGCCACGGCCGCCTATCAGGACGAGATACTCGACATGTTGCTCGCGACCGCTGAGCTCGACTACCCGGAAGTGCTCGTGGAGCAGGACATCCATCGCCTGATCGACCAGCTTTCGAACCACGCCTCCCACACGCAGGAGGACCTCGACCGCTGGCTGACGCTGATCGGCAAGACCGAGCAGGAGGTGCGCGACGAGCAGCGCCCGCAGGCCGAGAAGGGCGTGCAACGGATGCTCGTGCTCTCGGAGCTGATCAAGTCCGAAGCGATCGCGGTGCCCGACTCCGAGGTCGATGCCGAGATCGACAAGATGATCGACCAGATCTCCGGTGAGACCGACGACGAGGAGCAACGCACCGCCGTCCGCGGCATGGTTGACACGCCCGAGGGACGCTCGTCGATCCTCGACGGGCTGATCACGCGCGCCGCGCTCGACGCGCTGGTGGAGATCTGCTCGCAGCCGGAGGACGAAGGCGCGGAGAATGCGCGCGGCAGCCGTCGTCGTCGTGGATCGCGACGGGCAGGCACAGAGTCGTCAACCGAGGCAGACGAGTCCACGGAAGAGGCGCCGGAGGACAATGGGGATTCCGAGGATGCAGGCAACGACGAAGCGGGCCATGCTGATTAGGCGATTACTCGGTGGCTCGGTGCCACGTGGAGCGGACTGAGCAGTGACTTTTTCGCACGATTCATCACCTTTCGACACAACCCAGTTCGCTCCCGATCAGTCACGGCCGCAGGCGGTCATGCCGATGGTCGTGGAGCAGACATCGCGCGGTGAACGCGCGTACGACATCTACTCGCTCCTGCTGAAGGAGCGGATCATCTTCCTGGGCACGCCGATCGATGATCAGGTCGCGAACGTGATCGTCGCGCAGCTGCTCTACCTCGCTCGCGAGGAGCCGGATCACGACATCCAGATGTACATCAATTCGCCAGGAGGCTCGATCTCGGCAGGCCTCGCGATTCACGACACGATGAACCTGGTACAGCCGGAGGTCTCCACGATCGCCGTCGGGATGACCGCATCGATGGGCACCGTGCTGCTGAGCGCCGGGCAGAAGGGCAAGCGGTACGCGCTACCCAACGCCACGGTGCACTTCCACCAGGCCATGCTTGGCCGCGTTGGTGGGCAGGCGCGCGACATTGAAATCGCGGCCAAGGAGATTCTCCGGGAAAACGAAATTATCCGGAACATCCTGATAGTGAACACGGGCGCGGATGCCGACAAGATCACCAAGGACATGGACCGCGACTTCTACATGAGCTCCTCTGAGGCGAAGGACTATGGGTTTGTCGATGAGATTTTGGAGCAGACTGCTCCAAGCTCCGACAACGGCAAGAGCTAACGCGGCGGGCTGCTTGAAGGGAACCTCTTAGATGGCGACCAGCACCACGACTCGCGGTGGCGGCAGCAGGGTGCAGTACCACTGCTCCTTCTGCGGCAAGAATCAGGATCAGGTCAAACGCCTGATCGCCGGCCCCGGCGCGGTCTACATCTGCGACGAATGCGTCGAACTCTGCCAGGAGATCATCAACGAGGAGGCCCAGGGCGGCCGTACCTCGACGACTGAGCACAGCCATGTTCGTACCCCGCAGGAGATCGTGCGTCAGCTCGATGAGTACATCGTCGGGCAGGAGCACACAAAGCGCGTGCTCGCCGTCGCCGTCTACAACCACTACAAGCGCATTGAGGCACCGGTACAGACCGACGTGGACCTCGAAAAGTCGAACATTCTGCTGATCGGATCCACCGGTGTCGGCAAGACCGCATTCGCG
>DASCRM010000031.1:0-5853 GCA_034406555.1 Dehalococcoidia bacterium
CAACACCGCTCCCGCGACCAACGGGTCCAGCGAGGCGAGCGATGCGGGCAACGGTTTTCTCATGGAGCAGGGTTTCACGATCTTGTGGAGCGGCTGGCAACACGACATGAAGGAAGGTGCCGGTCGGATGCGGGCCGAGTACCCAGTTGCGACCACCAGCGGCGAGCCGATCACCGGGCTCACGGCGCATGAGGTGATCGACGAGTTGGGCGCGGACCGCTTCGGCACCGAGCTGACATACTCGGCCGCGAGCATCGACGGTGAGAACGGCACGCTGACGGCACGCGTGCGAGAGCGCGACGAGCGTCAGCGCCCGACCGGTCTCGATTGGCGCTACGTCGACGATCGGCACATCGAGATCACACGTCCGAGCGACGGCTCGTTGGGCGCGGGCACGATCTTTGAGTTCGTCTACACCGCGAAGGACCCGGTCGTGACCGGGCTGGCCTTTGCCTCCCATCGCGACGTCGCCAGCTTCCTCCGTGGGACGGAGCCCGATGGCACCGGACGCCCACACCCGCTGGCGGAGGCTCCGCCGCAGCACCTGATGCTCTTTGGTCTCTCGCAGAGTGGACGCCTCGTCCGCGACTTCCTCTACCAGGGCTTCAACGAGTCCCTCGACGGCGAACAGGTCTTCGACGCGGCCGTGCCCGTGATCGCCGGCTCGCGGAAGACGCACATGAACGACGCCTTCGCGCAGCCCGGCCGCTACCAGCGCCAGCATGAAGATCACTGCTTTCCCGGCGACCAGTTTCCCTTTGCCTATCGAGAGTTGAGCGATCCGATCTCGGGAAAGACCGACAGTGTGCTCGCGCGCTGCGATGAGACCGGGACGACGCCGAAGATCATGCACCTGGACACGGAGACGGAGATCTGGTCCGCGCGCGCATCGCTGGTCGTCACCGACTGCGAAGGCCGAGACATCGAGCAGCCGGAGAATGTGCGCGTCTATCTCGCCTCAGGGGTTCCGCATGGCAATCCGACGGAGCCGAACCCCGCGCCGATGCAGATGGCGCACAACGAACTCAGCTACGGGGCGATCATCCGTCCGCTTCTTGTGGCGCTGCGCGCCTGGGTGGAAGACGGCACACCGCCACCGGCGAGCTGCTTCCCGAGCGTCGCCGCCGGAACGCTGGTGCAGCCCGAGGAGGCCGGCTACCCGAAGATTCCGGGGCTGACGTTCGCCGCGCTGCTGAACGGGCTGCATCTGATGGACCATTCGCACGTGCCTCCGCGTGAGGGGGCCGCGTATCCGGTGCTGGTGTCGGCGGTCGACGCTGACGGCAACGCCGTAGCCGGCGTGCGTCACCCGGTGCAGCGTGTGCCACGTGCCACGCTGCTGGGATGGAATCTGCGGGCGGCGGGCTACGGCGAAGGCGATCTCTACAGCTCGATTGGCTCGCGCATTCCCTTCGCCGAGACACGGGCCGAACGCATGGCTGAGGGCGACCCGCGACTCTCGATCGAGGAACGTTACGCGAGCAATGAGGATCTCGCGGCGCGGCTGCGGTCGGTGTGCGACGAGATGATCGCAACGCGATTGCTGCTGCCGGAGGATGCTGAGCGCATGCTCGCCGCCGTTCTGTCAGGGGGAAACGTGCTGACCGCCGCGTAGCGACCACGTGCGTGTCCGCCACACCGCCTTGACGGCCCGGTGACGCGCCGCGAAATCTACGCGGCGTGGATCGGAGACCTCCAATGACCCGTTCCCATCTGCGAGTTTCGGCGCGGACCGTCGCGATTATCCTCGCTGTCGCTGCAGTGTTCCTTCTTCGGCCGAACGCTGGCGACGGCGCAGCAGGACGACGACCCCGCGCAACTGATTAGCCCCACGCCCAGCTCCGTGCTGCCCGGCGACATCGTCACCTTCGCCTGGCTCGGCACCAGCGACGTGGGCGAGTACTGGCGGGAAGTCGGTTCGTCGGCGGCGGGTAATGACCTGTACGGCGCCTCACAGGGGCTGTCCATGACCGTCACGGTCACTGACTTGCCGAGGGGCGGGCGCGCGCTCTCGGTGCGGCTGTGGGCCCGTGTCGGCGATCAGTGGAGCTTCGGCGATGTGCCCGATACGGCTGTCTCGCTGGTTGACGACCACGGGAGCGATGTTGAGAACGCGATGGCGGTAGCAGTGGGCATGGCGGCGGCCTCGGTCGTCACCGTTGGCGGAAGCATCGAGCGTGGCGAGGGCGCCGACTGGTTCTCGTTCGTCGCGGTGGCGGGAGCGCGATACACCTTCGCGACCGACCTCGGCACGCGCACTGACATGGTGCTCGACCTGCTCGACGGCAAGGGAGCGGTGATCTCCTCGAACGATGATTTCGGCGCGTCGAATGAATCGCGGATCGATTGGCCGGCGCCGGGGGGCGGCACGTATTTCCTCGCGGTACGGACCTGGAGTCCGACGCAAATCGGCACGTACACGCTTGCCGTCACTACGGTCGTGGAGCCATCGGAAGGGCATGGCATCAAGGCGGTGCTGGCCAACTTCGGACGCATCGACGACATCCTCGAGGAGGTAATCAGCACCTACTCAGACCCCTCGGCGGCGGTCGGCGATGGGACGTATCTGCGCGGCAGAGTTGAGGCCGTCCGACAGGAGAAACTGGAGACTCGACACGCGCTGCCCAGTCTGTTCCCGGACATCAGCGGCGATACGACCCCGGCGCAGCTCCTGAACAGCTTCGATTCCTGGTACTTTCGATTCAGCGCGCTGGCACAATAGCTCGATGCGGCGGAGCAGCGGGCGCGATCGATGGACGGCCTTTACGGCACCTCGAGCGGGGTGTTCGTCGACAGGGCCGCCGACCGCAGCGACATCGGCTCCTCGCTGACACGAGCGCAGTTCTGGGTCGCCAGCCTGGAGGCGAGCCTCCCGGATCTCACGATGGGCGTACAGGTCTCGGCCGACGACCAGACGAGGGCGGAGTCGACCCGCGCGCCGCCCAGCGGATCACGCTCGACGAGTTGATCACTCGCATTCGTGCCGCTGACGCGGCGCGGTACGGCGTGATCCGCGAGTTCCCCGACGTCGCGGGCGCGCCCTTCTCCTGGTGGTACTTCGGGCTGAAGGACATCGACAGCGGCCTCGATGTGCTCGACGGCCTGACCCCGGAGGGCGCCCAGTCCCGAGACAAAGCCGTCGATTGGCTGCGCCGCATACAGGCGGTCAGGGGTCGAATGGAAGTACTGCTGAAGTAGCAGCGAGGAAGGCTAGCCGCCGCCTCGTTGTGCCTTCTTCATGAACGCTTCCGTCACCGCTTCCAACTCATCGTCGCCACCCTTGAACACGATGTCGAACTGTGTGAGGCCCATGCGTCCACCGGCGATCGCTTTGCGCTGATTGGTCCACGTCACCGACCAGTCGCCTGCGTCCATGCCGCTCGGCTCGCCATCGGCACCGGCAGCCGCGGCGGGATCGACGGTCGCGCCCATCTCCTCGAAGTACGCACGGATCAACCATTCCGGCAGCCCGCGAATCGAGAGTGTGGAGGTGCTCAACCCGCTCCGCCAGCGACCGGCGGGAAGATGTCGATGCCGCTATCCGTGCCGATCGCTGTCTGTAGGCCATCGAGGTGCCGGATGTCGCGGCCGTTGACCATCACCGCGACGTACGGGCGCATGGCCCCGTCATCGTCCAGCAGGTGCGGGGCGAGATCCGGGTAATCGTCGCTCAGCGTGGCCAGCACGTCGCCGATCGTCGCGCAGCGGTTGGGGACCTCCACGGTGCGTCCGCCCACGATCGGACGGAGCGTCGCGTAGAGGCGTATTTCCACCGCTCAGGCTGCGATCGGTCGAACCTCGCTGTCGCGAGGATCAGCTGATGATCTGCAGCTCTCGCAACTTGGCGTCCGGGGCGACCCCGTCCTCCCAGCCGCGCGCGGCGTAGTACTCAGCCTTCATCTCGTCGAGCTCCACCACGGAACCCTCGGCACCGCCGGTGCCGGGCTCGTCGAGGTAGCGCTGCGGCAGGCTGTCCTCTGCGCCCGCGAAGCCCAGCAGGTTGTTGTAGTGGCGCTCCAGGTTGTAGATGCGCTCGCCGATCGTCATCACATCGTCCGCGGTCAGGGGGATGCCGACGATCGTTTCGTACTGCGCCGCGTACTCTTCCGCACCCTCCGAGAACGCGGAGAACTTGCAGAGATCGAGTGAGTCACTGAACGAGTGCAAGTCCTGGAAAATCTTCAGCAGCTCGCCCTTGCCCTTCCACTCCAGTGGGTCGGTCTTTACCGGGATGCCGAGCACCTCGGAGGCCGGCGTGTAGCCGCGGAGGTGGCAAGCGCCCCGGTTGCTGGTCGCGTAGCCAAGGGCCTCGCCCTTCATCCCGCGCGGGTCGTAGGCGGGGACCGACAGGCCCTTCACCGCCATCGCAATCTCTGCGTGGCCGAACGACTCCGCTGCCCGCGTGGCGCCGCCAGCGAGCGTGTCGCCGATGCCATCGCGAGTCGCGACGGAGGCCGCGGTCGCGACCATCCCGGCGCCGTCGCCCCAGCCGAGGCCCGGGCCGCTGGCGTACTCCTTCTCGGTCGCCTCCATGAACATCGAGAGCACGTTGCCGATCTCGATCGCGTCCATGCCGTAGTCGTTGCACTGGTCGATGATCTTCGCGACCACGCCGACGTCGCTGTTACCGCAGTTCGCACCGAGTGCCCATGCGGGCTCGTACTCCATCGACTCCATGCGCAGGCCCGCGTAGGGGCCGGAGGTGATCTCCACCAGCTTCTTGCAGGCCACCGGGCAGGCGTGGCAGGTGGGCTCCTCGACAAGCACCGTCTCGCGAATGGTCTCGCCGCTGAGCTTCTCGGCGTCGGGCCACGTCGTCTCCTGCGAGTTGCGCGTGCCGAGTGCGCCGAGAGAGTTGATCGGGTTCATCAGCACGTTGGTGCCGTAGAGCGAGAGGCCGCCTTCCCTCGGTGCCAGCACTTCGCTGTCCATGATCGTCTTCAACGCGCGCTCGTGCGCCGGCTTCCACTTCTCGCGGTCGGCCGCGCGTGGCATCGTGCTGTTGTCGGCCTTCACGACGACGGCCTTGAGGTTCTTCGAGCCGGCCACCGCGCCGGTGCCGCCACGCCCTGCGGCGCGGTCGTCCTCGTTGATGATCGAGGCGAAGGCGACTTCATTCTCGCCGGCCTGCCCGATTGCCATCACGGACAGGTTGTCGTCGCCGTAGCGGTCACCGTAGTGCGTCACCGTGTCGTGTACGCCGTGGCCCCAGATGTCCTCGGCTGAGCGCAGTTCGACGGTGCCGTCCTCCACGTGTGCGTAGACGGGCTTGTCGGACTTGCCGGTGAAGAGCAGGGCGTCGAATCCGGCCCAGCGCAGGCGAGCAGCGCTCCAGCCACCCATGTGGCTGTCGACGATCGTGCCAGTGAGCGGCGACTTGGTGACGACCGCCAGGCGACCGCTCATCGTGGCTTCGCCACCGGTCAGCGGGCCGTTGACCAGCGCCAGCATGTTGTCGGGCCCGCGAGGGTCGACCTGCGGTCCGTTGTCGAAGAGGTACTTCACGCCGAGCCCGCGCGCGCCGATGTAGAGGCGGGCGTTCTCTTCGTTGATCCCCTCGTAGCTGACGCTGCCTGCGGTCAGATCAATTCGAGCTACCCGGTTCGCGTATCCGCCAAGTGCCATCAGAGGCCTCCGTCGATGCTTCGAGCGTTGAAGTGCGCGGATTGTAGTACATGCGGAGAGCCTCTGTTCGTGTGCTGCGACACTGGACGCCTGGATCGACGCGACCGCTGGGTGGATGTTCAGCCGCCGTGCCGTCAAATTTGGTCTCACCCGGTTCGGCCAGAAGCCGTGACCGGGTCTCACGAGGGGTGCACCCGTGCTCAGAGCCGAGGATTAATGACAGAGATG
>DASCRM010000032.1:0-35755 GCA_034406555.1 Dehalococcoidia bacterium
CGAAGCTGTCGCCGCCGCCATCACGACCACCGCCGCCGCCATCACGACCACCGCCGCCGCGACCACCTCGGCCGCCACCGCTGCCATCACGACCACCGCCGCCGCCACCACCACCACCGCCGCCGCGACCACCACGCCCGCCGCCACCGCCGCCGCGACCACCTCGGCCGCCACCGCCACCACGACCACCTCGGCCACCGCCGCCGCCGCGACGACCACCGCCACCGCCACGACGGACGGAGCCCGCGGACTCTGTCGAGACAGAACCAATGCGCGGAATGTCGTCCTCGTCGAAGTCTTCCTCGTCGGCATTTTCGTCGTCCAAGCTGTCCTCGCGGCCATCATCGCCGCCCTCAAGCAGCGCGGCGCGGGAAAGGTTCACGCGACCGAGACTGTCGATCTCGATCACCTTCACCTTCACCATGTCGCCGACATCAAGCACGTCCTCGACGCTCTCGACGCGGCCGTGCTCCAGCTCGGAGATGTGGACGAGTCCGTCCTTGCCCGGCAGGATTTCGACGAATGCGCCGAAGTTCAGGATGCGAGTGACGGGGCCCTCGTAGACCTCGCCGACCTCAATCTCCTTCGTCAGCCCGTTCACCCAGTCCACCGCCTGGTCGACGCTGTCCGCGTCCGCACCACCGATGAAGACAGAGCCATCGTCCTCGATGTCGATGCTGGCGCCAGTCTCGGACTGGATGCGCTTGATCACCTTGCCGCCGGGGCCGATCACGGTCCCGATCTTCTCCGGGTTGATCTTCAGGGTGACGATCTTCGGAGCGTACTGGCCAACAGCCTCGCGCGGCTCCGGCAGTGCGTCCGCCATCACCTCAAGGATCTGCATGCGCGCCTCGCGGGCTCGCTCGAAGACCGCGTCCAGCAGGTCGCCGGGGAGGCTCTTCAGCTTCGTGTCGAGCTGGATGGCGGTAACGCCCGCCTCCGTGCCTGCGACCTTGAAGTCCATGTCACCGAAGGCATCTTCGATGCCTGCGATGTCGGTCAGCACGCGGTAGTTGTCGCTCTCGGAGTCCGTGATCAGACCCATCGCGATGCCCGCGACCGGCGCCGAGATCGGCACCCCCGCGTCCATCAGCGCCAGCGTCGAACCACAGACGGAAGCCATCGAGCTTGACCCGTTCGACATCAGCGTGTCGGAGACGACGCGCATCGTGTACGGGAAGTCATCGAACTCCGGCAGCACCGGCTCGAGCGCACGCTCGGCCAGCAAGCCGTGCCCGATCTCACGGCGGCCCGGGCCACGCATGAAGCGAGCCTCGCCGACAGAGTAGGGCGGGAAGTTGTAGTGGTGCATGTACGACTTGAACTCGGTCGGGTGGATGTTGTCCAACCGCTGCCGGTCGCCGATCGCGCCCAGCGTTGCAACGCTCAGCACCTGCGTGCCGCCGCGCTGGAAGAGCCCGGAACCGTGGCCACGGGGAATCAGTCCGACCATCGCCGTGAGGTCGCGCACCTGATCTTCGGCGCGGTCGTCCGCACGCTTGTTCTCGTCCAGCACGCGCTTGCGCACGTATGCCTTCAGCACGTCTTCGATCACGCTGCGCACAGCCTTGTAGTCGATCTCGTCGTCGTCGATCTGCGCGGTCACCCAGCGGCCGAGCTCGTTAACGCCGCGGAAGCCTTCGTCCTTGATCGAGTTGAGGATGCGCTCACCCTCGCCCTCGAGGGCGGCTTCGATCTTCGCGAGCACGGCCGTGTCAGAGGTGACGGGCTCGAAGTCCATGTTCTCGACGCCCAGTGCATCGTGGACCTCGCGCTGGAGGTCGTTCAGCGTCTCAAGCACGCCCTTAGCGTACTCGATCGCCTGAATTACGTCCGCTTCTGGAACTTCGTTGGCGCCGGCCTCGATCATCACGATCGACTCCTCGGTGCCAGCGACGATCAGGTCGAGGTCGGACTCTTCCATCTCCTCGTAGGTTGGGAACGCCTTCGGATCCCCGTCGACGATGCTCACGCGGACCGATGAGACCGGCCCGGCGAACGGAATGTGCGACATCCCCAGCACCAGCGATGCGCCGGTCGTCCCAAAGACGTCGGCGGGAATGTTGCGGTCGGACGACAGCAGCGTCATCACGACCTGAATCTCGCGCCGGAAGCCCTTCGGGAAGAGCGGCCGGATCGGTCGGTCGGTCATGCGAGCGGCCAGCGTGGCGTCATTGGCCGGGCGACCCTCGCGGCGGAAGAACGAGCCGGGGATCTTCCCGATCGCGTACATCCGCTCTTCAAAGTCGACGGTCAGCGGCAGGAACTCGATACCCTCGCGCGCCACGTCGTCGCAGACGGTCGCCAGGATCATCATGTCGCCGTAGCGAATCGTGCATGACGCGGCAGCGTTCTGGGCCAACAGCCCGGTCGCGATCTCCAGCGTCTGGCCTTCGATCTCGCGGCTGAACACCTGCGTGCCGGCCATCGGGGTCGGTGCGAACGCACCGTTCTCGGAGGAGTCCTCCTCCGCCGCCTCTTCTTCTTCGCCTTCGATCAATTCTTCTTCAACAGCCTCGTCTGCCTCGGCAGCGTCTGTGGGCTCTGTCGTGTCTGTCGTCAAATGATGTCTCTCTTCTTCTGGCTTTCGCCAACTACGGATGCGGTCACTCGCTCAGGGCGCTGCATCGTTATTCGTTCTGGATTGGTCATCGCGATGAGGCTGCGGTGGCGGTTGAAGCTCGCTGAGCCTTCACTGGTTCCGCCGCTGTCGGCCTCTGTCACGTACAACGTGACTCTCTACCGGTACTCCCGGTCTTGCTCTGTGTTGCGCCCCTGCATCTGCTTGGGGCACGCCATCCGATGAGCTCGCACCCTACGGCTCAGCGACTATCGGCGCAGCCCCAGCCGTTCCAGCATGCGGTCGTACCGGCTCACGTCATTCTTGCTGAGGTAACGAAGCTGCCTGCGTCGTTGTCCGACGAGCTTGAGCAAGCCTCGCCGCGTGTGGTAGTCGTGCTTGTGTTCGCGGAGGTGTTCTGTCAGCCGCAGAATTCTGTCGGTCAGCAGGGCAATCTGGACTTCCGACGAGCCCGTGTCGCCATCATGGCGCGCGAACTCGCTAACGATTGCTTGCTTCTGCTCTGCGGTCTGCACTCAGTTACGAACCTCTGGCTCCAGCGTGACGTTGTCGTTCAGACGCTACGTCGCGGCCCGGTGCCTCTTCTTTGACTCCACTTACCCCAATGGCGGCCACTCTGGACCGAACCCACCTTGCGCCCCTCGGAATCTCGCGTGCCGGGCGTTACCTGTGCTCCTCGCCGCACTTCGCGACGATAGCTGTGAGTTGCCAGTTACGCTAACACCCTTTCCGATGGTGGGCAACGAGGATTGAGTTCACCCCTCGCGCATCGGCTACCCTCGCACACCGCGACGCTCCAGCCAGGCCAGCAGCGAGCGGATCCCAGGGTAGCCATGCCGCTGCAGTGCGACCGCGATCGCCAGCGCCACCGCACAGACGACCAGACCGATCACGCCATCGAAGAGGTAGTGGTTGGCCGTCACGATCACCGCGACGCCCTGCGCGAAGAAGATCACGATGCCGCCGCCGCGGATCAGCCAGTTCGTCGTCGCCCCGAACAGCGTGAAGGCCACCAGTGCGGCCCAGCCGACATGCAGCGACGGCGCCGCCGCGAACGGGTTCACGAACGGCCGCATCGACTGCGCCTGATAGGAGAGGTTCGAATACCGCTCCATCGTATCGACGAAGCCGAACTCCACGAGATAGCGAGGTGGCGCGACGGGGTACGACCAGTAGAGGATCAGCGCAATCGCGCCGGAGATCAGCACGGCGTCACGCAGCAACGTGTACTGGGCACGACTGCGCCAGAACAGCAGCAGCCCGATCCCCACCAGCAGCGGAAAGTCGAGCCAGAAGTAGACGAAGTTCATCACCCGGATCAGCAGATCGGACTGCAACGCCCATGACTGGAATCGAGGTTCGATCCACAACCCGAGTGCGTCCTGCAGGTCGATGATCGTGCGCGCATGACTGATCGCATCCGCAGTGCGATCGACAACGGCGCCGCGTACGAGGAAGTACGCGAGAAAGCCGAGCGCCACAAGTCCAATTTCGATCAGATCCCAGAGCGCCAGTCCTCCGCGTTGGGGCGACGTGACTCGGATCAGATAGCGCAGCAGTCTTCTCATAAGCGTACTAAGGCGATTGTACGCATCGTTCGCGCGATAGGGGCGTGATCGCCGTGCCTCCGCCTTGCTGCGACGCCCGATCGCTCGGTACCCTGCGAGCCCTGCCTGGCCGATCACTAGCGGAGCGTCTCGTGGAAATCACCGTTGTCCAAGGTTCGATCATCGAGCAGTCCGCCGACACCTACGTCGTCACGGTGGAAGGGAGTGCGCGACTCTCAGGCGAAGTCGCAGCCGTCGATGGCGCGCTGGGCGGCACGATCACCCGCATGCGCAAGGACGGCGTGCTCATCGGTAAGCCACCAGAGGTGCACATCCTCCCGCGCAGCGGCCGCATCCGCGCCAGCCGCACGATGATCGCGGGCGTCGGCCAGCGAGGCGGAGCGACGGTCGATCGCGTGCGCGACCGCGTGGCGGGGCTCGCCCGTCAACTGCGCGGCGTCAAGGCCGGTAAGGTCGTGATCGCGGCACAAGGTGCTGTGGCGGCACTGGGCGCAGAGGCAGCCGGCCGCGCCTTCGCAGAGGGCATCACGCTGGGCCTCTACCGCTTCGACCGACACCACACGCGGGCGGAGGACCGGCCCTCCGGCTCGATCGACTCGGTCACAATCGTGATCCCCGGCTCCCGAGCCGCGGCGCTGCGCCGAGGCGTGGAGCAGGGCGTGATCACCGCCCGGGCGACCAACCTCGCCCGCGACCTCGAGAACGAACCGGCGAACATGATGACGCCATCGATCATGGCGGGACGCGCGCAAGACATCGCCTCCGAGCACGGCATCGAGTGCACGATCATCGAACGTGCCGAAGCCGAGCGTTTGGGGATGGGCTCCTACCTCTCCGTCGCCGCCGGCTCAGTGCAACCGCCGAAGTTCATCGTCCTCAACTACCGCGGCGGAGGCCGGGCGCGGCCGATCGCGCTGATCGGCAAGGGCATCACCTTCGACAGCGGCGGCATCTCACTGAAGCCTGGCGCGGGCATGCCGGCGATGAAGGCAGACATGAGCGGCGCAGCGACTGTGATCGCGGCGATGGAGGCGATCGGGCGGATGAAGCCCCGCACCAACGTGATGATGATTGCCCCCTGCACAGAGAACCTGCCCAGCGGCTCCGCCACCAAACCCGGCGATGTCGTCTACGCGATGGACGGGCAGTCGATCGAGATCGACAACACGGACGCCGAGGGCCGGCTGGTGCTCGCAGACGCCGTCGCCTACGCGAAGTCGCAGGGCGCGGCAGCGCTCGTCGATGTCGCCACCCTCACCGGCGCGATGGGCGTCGCACTGGGCAGCGTGCGCATCGGCGTCTTCGCCAACAGCGACCGGCTCTGGAACGAGCTCGTGCGAGCCTCGGAGGTGACCGGCGAGAAGCTCTGGCGCATGCCGCTCGACGACGAGTACAACCGCCAGATCAAGTCGGACGTCGCCGACCTCAAGAACAGTGGTGGGCGCCCGGCCGGGTCGATCACCGCCGCGAAGTTCATCGAGGCGTTCGCCGGCGACACGCCGTGGGCGCACATCGACATCGCCGGTGTGATGAACGCGGGCAGCGACCGAGGCATCCAGGTGAAGGGCATGACGGGAATGCCGACCCGCACCCTGATCCAGCTAGCCCTCAACCGCGCCCGCTAGCCCCCACTGGGGCCCCTAAGGGGCCTGCATAGGGCGACGTTGCCTTGATGCGCTGGCGGTCTGACTTTGCGCCAGTTCCACCCGGGCACTCCGCCCGTTCCGTCCCGCCCCCACGCCCCATCAGCTGCACCCTTCGACGGGCTCAGGGTGAGCCCGTCGAAGGGTGCAGCTGCCTTCCTTTGCGATAGCGCACCTTCCTGCGCCCAGCCTCCATACGAGGGCTGCAGGGGGCTTCGCCCCCGCTTCTTACGGGCGGGTGGGCGGGTTCCATCCAAGAGACACAGCGCGGCGCAGCCGCGTCCCAACAGCCCCGCGCAGTAGCGAGGCTACTCCTCGAGCTCTGCGAGCAGCGGGCCGAGGCGGTCGAGCAGCCGGTCTGCGACCTCGTACTTCGACAGCAGCGGCAGTTCGTCCGCGCCGCCGTCGCGATCGAGGATCGTGACGCGGTTCGTCTCGGTGCCGAAGCCGGCGTCGGTGGCGGTGACATCGTTGGCAACGATCAGCTGCGCGCCCTTCTTCTCCAGCTTGGCCGCAGCGTTCGCCAGCAGGTTCTCGGTTTCGGCCGCGAAGGCGACCTTCACGAAATTGCCACTGACCGAGGCGATCAGGTCTGGGTTCTCGACGAGATCGATGCTCAGCTCGGCGCTGTGTGCGCGCTTGATCTTCTGCTCGGAGGCCTCGGCCGGGCTGTAGTCCGCGACCGCACCCGCCATGATCACTGCCCGTGCGCTCGCACATTCAGTCTCCAGCGCTCCCTGCATCTCCAGCGCCGACTCGACGCGGAGCACGCGCACGCCGTACGGATCGGGCAGCGCGGCCGTCGTGATCAGCGCGACGTCTGCGCCTCGGTCGCGTGCCGCCTCGGCGATCGCGTAGCCCATCTTTCCGCTCGAGTGGTTGCCGAGGTAGCGGACGGGGTCGAGCGCCTCGCGAGTGCCGCCCGCGGTGACGACGATGCGCACCGCGCCTAGGTCACCGCGGGCGCGGCCGAGCCGCTGCTTCACCGCATCGACGATCGTCGCGGGCTCCACCATCCGCCCGCCGCCGATGCGCCCGGAAGCGAGCCGTCCCGGCACTGGGCCGACCAGAATCACGCCGCGACCTTCCAGCGTGTAGCGGTTGCCGCGCGTCGCCTCGTGCTCCCACATCTGCGAATCCATCGCCGGAGCGATCAGCATCGGCGCCTGCGTGGCGAGCGCGGTCAGCGAGACGAAGTCGTCCGCAAACCCCTGTGCCAGCCGCGCCATCGTGCTCGCCGTCGCCGGGGCGATCAGCATCAGGTCGGCGCGGCGCGCCAGCTCGACGTGCGCCTCGCCCTCGCCATACGCACTGAAGAGGTCGACGTAGGGCTCTCGCGAGGTGAGCGAGCGGAAGGTGAGCGGCGTGATGAACTCGGTCGCCGCCCGCGTCATCGCGACGTCAACCTCGGCACCCGCTTGCACGAGGCGGCTTGCCACCTCGGCGGCCTTGTACGCGGCGATGGAGCCGCTGACGCCCAACACGACGCGCCGTCCGGTCAACGGTCCACTCATTCGCGATCCTCCGATTGGTCCGTCTCCGGCCGGTTCATCTCATAGACGCGGCGAAGACCCTCAAGGTTCAGATCGTCCTCGATCGCGTCGAAACACGCAGCCTCGTCCGCGATGATGCGGGAGTAGCCGCCGGTGCCGATCACCGTCGAGTCTTCGCCCAGTTCGGCGACGAACCGCGCGACCATGCCGCGCACCATGTCGGCGTAGCCGAAGTAGATGCCGGCCTGCAGCGAATGCATCGTGTTGCGCCCGATCACGCCGTCCGGCCGCTCGATGCTCACGCGCTGCAACATCGCGGTACGCGAGAACAGCGCCTCCGAGGAGATCCCCAGCCCCGGCGCGATTGCACCGCCCAGGTAATCGCCATCGCGATCGATCGCGTCCAGCACCAGTGCGGTGCCCAGATCGACGATCACCAGCGGCGGGTCGTACTTCGCCATCGCCGCGACGACGTGGAGGATGCGGTCGGGACCAACCTCCCTCGGATTGTCGTAGCGCACACGCACGCCGGTCCTCACACCGGTGCCCACGATCATCGGCTGGACCCCGAAGTAGCGGCGACCGACCTCCTGGAAAGACGCGATCAGCGGCGGCACCGTGGACGAGATCACCACCGCACCGACCTGCTCCGGATGGACGTCGTGCGTACGCAGCAGCGAAAGCAGCAGCATCGCGAACTCATCAGCGAGGTTGTCGCGGTCCGTGGCGATACGGAAGCGGGCGCGTAGCGACTCACCGTCGTAGACGCCGATCGAGATCGAAGTGTTCCCGATGTCGATCGCCAGCAGCAATTGAGTCATGGTGCCCGATCTCTCGACTGGGGCCCCGGGGCCGCGTAGCGTCGGCGAGTATACCGCGCTCCAGACGCTGACCGGGCGGTCCTCACCGGTCGATGCAGGGCGGAGAAGTCTTCGGGCATGCCCGCGATTTCCACGCTCTATGACATGAGAAATCAAGAAAAATGTCTATGAACTTTGGCCCACTCCACATAAGACCCTTGCAACGGGAATTCACGCGATGCTACATTCCCGGCCGATTCACCGATACCGCTGCAACGGCGGGGGCATCGGCGACGACTACACGAGCCGAGGACTTCCCCACCGGGACATCGCAGAGACCTCCCCCTCCCTACCCACAGGTGTTCATATCTGTGGGTAGGGAGGGGCTGTGACCGTGATCCCGGCACTGATTCCAACCCGAATCTGCCTCCCTGAGGCATGGAGAGTACTTCTGGTGGATCGCGATCCGTCCGCACTCTGGCAAGAAGCGCTCCGCAATCTCGGCCAACACGTCTCCCGTGCGAACTACGACACGTGGCTCGAAGCCACCGAGGGCTTGAGCCTCTCCGACGGCACGCTCGTCGTCGGCACTCGCTCGGAGTTCGTCACTGAGTGGCTCCAGAAGCGCCTGCGCCCGCTAATCGTTCGCACGCTCGCCGACCTCGCCGACGAGCCGATCGACATCCAGTTCGCGCCGCTGCAAGCGGGCGACGCCGAGGCTCAGGCGTTGCGCGATGCCACCCCGGACGCCCCCGCGGCCTCCGCGGGCGGCCGCCCGCGCCTGCGCGATCGCTACACCTTCGAGAACTTCATCATCGGGCCCGGCAACCGCCTCGCCTACGCCGCAGCGGAGGGCACCGCCGGTGCACCCGGTCGGCTCTACAACCCGCTCTTCATCTACGGTCCGGTTGGGCTCGGCAAGACGCACCTGCTGCACGCCATCGGCCACCGCGTGATGCGCGCGAACCGCAAGGTAGTCTACATCTCCGCAGAGCAGTTCACGAACGAACTGATCACGGCGATCCAGCAACGTAAGCAGGAAGAGTTCCGCGCGCGCTACCGCGCAGCCGACGTGCTACTGATCGACGACATCCAGTTCATCGCCACGCGCGAGCAGACGCAGCAAGAGTTCTTCTTCACCTTCAACGAGCTGTACGAGGCCGAACACCAGATCGTGATCAGCTCCGACAAGAGTCCGGCGCTGATCCCGCACTTGGAGGAGCGCCTGCGCACGCGCTTCGAGTCGGGCCTGATCGCCGACATCCAGGCGCCCGACCTGGAGACGCGCATCGCGATCCTGCGGTCGAAGGCCGTCGAGCAACGGTTCTCTGTACCGGATGACGTGCTGCAGGTGATCGCCAGTCGCTTCACCACAAACATCCGGGAGCTCGAGGGCTCGCTCACGCGGGTGCTCGCCTACGCTCGCCTCACCGGCGAAACGCTCTCGCCGGCGCTGGTGCACTCGGCGCTCGCCTCGCTCGCTCCGGCCGAGCCACGGCTGCCACCGTCGCCCGACCTGATCCTCGGCGTCGTCTGCACGTACTTCGAGCTGGAGCACGACGACATGCTCTCGAAGAGCCGTGAGAAACGCGTCGCCTACCCTCGCCAGATCGCGATGTACCTGATGCGCGAACTGGCGCACCGCTCGCTCGTCGAAATCGGCACCTTCCTCGGCGGCCGCGACCACTCCACGGTGCACCACGGCTGGCGCAAGATGGAGCGCTCGCAGTCGGTCGACCCGGAGACGAAGCGCGACATCGCCGCGCTGCGTGAGCTGGTCGAGCAGTCTCGCCAAGTCGCCTAACTCACCCGAACCGCTCTGTCATTCGGTATAGGCGTCTTACTAATTCCCGTTGGTAGTCCTGTTGATATCTTCGTATCTACTGTCCACAACCGCCCCCGTATGTAGATATCTCACCACTACTACTGGTAGTGACCCAATGTCGCCGATCCCGATCGTCGTAGCTATCCCGAACGCCGCCCCTGCGCGATGGTGATACCCAGCGGCGGTCCCCACGTGCTGGGAACCTGTCTCAAATTCGCCATCCACAGCATCAACACTACGACGACGACGACGAATACAACTCTCAATCCATTATCCGTGAGCAATGCCCAGATCGAATGCCCCTAGACCGTCTGTGGGTAAAGTACATCCATGATCGATACCGTTGAGTTCGAAGTCATCGCCGGAAATGGCGGTGACGGCGCCGTTTCGTTTCGTCGTGAGAAGTTCGTGCCACGTGGTGGCCCGGATGGCGGCGACGGAGGTGATGGCGGCGACGTGATCCTGATCGCCGATCGTCAGGGCTCGACGCTGCAGCAGTATAACGATGGTCGGGCGCAGATTGCCGCCCGCGGCGAGCCGGGTGGCGGCAACCGCAGCCGCGGCGCATCGGGCTCAGACTTCGTCGTGCGCGTACCCGCAGGGTCCGAGGTCTTTGAACTGCTGCCGGACGGCGCGGTGGCGCTGATCGCTGACCTCGCCACCGATGGAGCCTCGACAGTCGTCGCCCGCGGTGGCCGCGGCGGTCGTGGCAACAAGCGCTTCACTACGCCGACGCGACAGGCACCTCGCTTCGCGCAAGGCGGTGTCGAAGGCGAGCGACGGCAGTTGCGCGTCGAGCTGAAGCTGCTCGCGGACGTCGGCCTGATCGGGCTACCAAACGCGGGCAAGTCGACGCTGCTGCGCGCTTGGAGCGCCGCGCTACCAAAGGTGGCGAGCTACCCCTTCACCACGCTGGAGCCGGAGCTGGGCGTCGTGGGCGTCGACTACGATAACTTTGTCGCAGCGGACATGCCGGGGCTGATCGAGGGTGCGAGCCAGGGTGTCGGGCTCGGCCATGAATTTCTGCGGCACATCGAGCGGACGAGGGTGCTGGTGCACGTGCTTGACATGAGCCGCGACGACCCGCTGGGCGACCTGCGACTGATCAACGCGGAACTGGCGGCGTTCGGACACGGGCTGGCCGACAAACCGCAGCTGATAGCGATGAACAAGGTCGATGTGCCCGACGCCCGCTCACAGATCGAGCTACTGGAAGAGAGCGACGCGATCGAGGAGCTGGGTGAGCCGCGCTTCGTGATCTCGGCAGCGACGCGCGAGAGCACTGACGACCTCGCGCGGCGCACGCTGCAGGTGCTGCGTGAGGCGATTGAGGCGGAGCGCGCGGGTATGCCCCCGCCCGTGCTGCAGCCCCCACCGAGGCGCGCGCGATTCGTCGTCCGCCGTACCGATGACGGCGTGATCGTCGAAGGGCGCTCGCCCGAGCGCTGGGCGCAGACCCTACCGTTGCACGAGGAAGAGGCTCGCCAAGAACTGCTCTTCCGCCTGCGTCGCATGGGCGTCTCGAAGGCGCTCGTACGCGAAGGTGTCTCGCCGGGCGACATCGTGCGGATTGGCACCGCCCAGGTGCGCTGGGAGTAGCGGCGCGATGGCGGTCACACGATCGGGCATCCTCGGCGGCACCTTCGACCCGCCGCACCTTGGGCATCTCGTGCTCGCAGCAGCGGCACGACGCGAACTTGCGCTCGAGCGCGTGTTCTTCGTCCCGGCCGGCGAGCCGTGGCGGAAGCGTGACAGCGAGATCGCACCTGCCGAGGCGAGACGAGCGATGGTGGCAGCGGCGATCGAGTCGCTCGCGTGGACGGAGCTGAGCACCATCGAGCTGGAGCGCTCCGGCCCCTCGTACAGCGTGGAAACGGCACAGCAGCTCGCGGCTGACCGCGGGGAATGGTGGCTGATCCTCGGTGGTGACGCGCTCGCGGACCTGCCCCATTGGCACGAGCCGGCGGCGCTGATGGCGACCGTGCGGCTGGCCGTCGCGGCTCGCGAAGACTTCGATGGCGTGCCGGACGCGCTACTGAAGTTGGTGCCCGACGCCGCAGCGCGCATCGACCGAGTGCCGATGCCCTCGCTGGCGGTCGCATCGACGGAGTTGCGGGCGCGAGTGCGCGAGGGCCGTTCGACGCTGGGCCTCGTTCCGGAGGCGACGCGAGCGGTGATCGACGAACTGGGGCTGTACCGAGCGTAGCTGTGAGCCGTCGTCGCAGGCTAAGCTGGATCCATGGCAGAGCAACCGGACGCCTCGGATACTCCCGAAGAGCCGCAACTGAATCGGGAGGCTCGCCGCGCGCTGAAGCGCGGCAAGACCCCGGGTCTGGTTACCCGGGGTCGCCGAGAGACGCAGCGCGATTTCAGAAGGACTGCTCGCACGAGAAGTGAGCGTGCGACGAGCGGCGGCCGCCCCAAGAAGTAGCGGCGCGTCACCTCCTGCGCTGCGATTTCTTTCCGGTTTGAACGACCCAGCGTTAACTCGCACCCCACCTCGCGCGATTCTATGATCACTGTATGGGCGCGCCGCCCCAGCGGAGCAGCCAGCGAGCGGGGAATCACATGTCTCTCACAGTGGCGGTGATCGGGGCTTCCGGCGTCGTCGGCGATGTTTTCTTGCGGGTCGCGGAACAGCGCAAGCTGCCGATCGACGACCTGCGCCTGCTTGCGACCGCGCGGTCGGCCGGCACTCAACTGGAGTTCAACGGCAAGCAGATCACGGTGCAAGAGACGACGCTCGAGGACATTGAGGGCGCCGACATCGTCTTCTGCTCGGCGACCTCGGAAGCCTCCCTGCACTGGGGGCCGAAGGTGGTCGCGGCTGGCGGCGTGATGATCGACGACGGCTCCGCCTATCGCATGGCGCCGAACGTCCCGGTCGTCGTGCCGGAGGTGAACGGCGAGGACGTCGAGTGGCACGAGGGCATCATCTCGATCCCCAACTGCACGACGACCCCGCTCGCGATGGCGCTGCACGCGCTGCGCCAGGTCGCGCCGCTGAAGCGCGTGACGGCATCGACGTACCAGGCCGTCACTGGCACCGGCAAGGCGGCCGCCGAGGAGCTGGACGCGCAACTGCGCGCCTACGGCCGCGGCGAACCGATTCCCGCTCCGGAGGTTTACCCGCATCAGATCGCGATGAACGTGATCCCGCACGTCGATGTCTTCGGCGAGGACGGCTACACGGCGGAAGAGAATAAGATGCGCAACGAGACGCGCAAGATCCTGCACGAGCCGGAGCTGCCGTTTGCCGCCACCTGCGTGCGCGTGCCGGTGATGGTCGGCCACGGCGCGTCCGTACACGTCGAGTTCAAGGATGCCGTCAGCGTCGACGCGGCGCGCGAGGTGCTTGCCGCGCAGGAGGGGGTCGAATTGCTCGATGACCCCTCGGCCGGCGACTACCCGACGCCGCTGAGCAGCGCGGGCAGCGACACGACATACGTCGGCCGGGTGCGTCTCGACCCCACCGTTGAGCATGGCCTCGTCTTCTGGTGTGTGGCCGATAATCTGCGCAAGGGCGCGGCCACCAACGCGATTCAGATCGCGGAAGAGTTGATCCGCCGGGGCAAACTGTAGGAGCCTGCACACCCCGCCGGACGTTTCGCGTGCCGTCGGACGGTGTTGTTTGCTTGGCGGAGGAGCCGTGATGTCTGCCGAATGGGGCCGTCTACTGACGGCGATGATCACCCCGATGGCCGCCGATGGCGCCGTCAACGAGCAAGCGCTCGCCGAACTCGCCCGCGCGCTCGTCGCCTCGGGCACCGAGGGCCTCGTCGTCACAGGCACGACGGGAGAGAGCCCGACCCTCACCGACGAGGAGAAGGTGCGCGCGTGGCAGGTCGTGAAAGAGGCGGTCGGCGCGGGTGTCGCGGTGATCGCCGGAGCGACGGACAACGACACCGCTCGCTCGCTCACCCTTACGCAGGAGGCCGAACGCATCGGCTGCGACGGCGTGCTGATGACCGTCCCCGCGTACAACAAGCCGACGCAAGAGGGCCTTGTCCGCCACTTCACCGCGATCGTGGAGTCGAGCGGTCTGCACGGGCTGCTCTACAACGTCCCCGGCCGCACGGCGCTGAACATGACGGCGGAGACCACGATCCGCCTCTCGCACGTCCCGGGCATCGACGGCATCAAGGAGGCGAGCGGCGACCTGCGGCAGATCAGCGAGGTGATCGCCGACTCAGCGCCGGGCTTCCGCGTCTGGTCGGGCAACGACAACGACACGCTCTCGGTGCTTGGCCTCGGGGGCTACGGGGTCGTCTCGGTGGCGGCCCACCTGGTCGGCCGCCAGATCCGCGAGTTGATGGCGGCCTGTGTCGCCGGCCAGAACCAGCGAGCGGTCGAGTTCCACAGGCGCATGATGCCGCTGGTCGATGCGTTCTTCATCGAGAGCAACCCGAGTCCGGCCAAGTTCATGCTCAACGAGATCGGGTTCCCCGCGGGTGAGCCACGGCTGCCGATCGTTCCGCCTTCGGAGGCGGCTGCGTCGGCGATCCGCGAGGAGATGGCGAGGCACGAGATCGACCTGCCGGTGGCCGTCAGCTAGGTCGCCGAGCCAGCGCCTTCGCGCTCATCGACCCACTCACTCCAGTCCTCGATCAGCCGTCGTCGCGCGCGTTCGAAGCCGATGCGGTCGCCGTAGTACCCACCGAGGAGCCCGGCGAGCCCGCGGCTGCCGATCAGCAGGATGATCGCGTAGACGATCGTTGCCGCCAGCAGGCGCTCGCGCAGGTAGGGGATGCCGAGCACGATGCCCAGCCCGGCGAAGACGGCGATCACTAGACCGAGGTAGGCGAAGCCGTTGACCCAGTTCTTCTCCGTCTTGTGTACCGCGCGCAGCATCTCAATCACCGGCTCCGGTACCTGCTCGACGGTCCCGCGGTCGCTCGATGGCTCCTCGTTGCAGTGGTGGCAGCGTTGCGTCTCCCGCGCCATCGGCGTGTAGCAGTTGCCGCAGAAGCGTCCGCGGTTCGGCACCTCGCCGCGTGTGAGGGCGACGATGTGCTCCTCCAGCCGCTCGCTGAAGAGCGGGCAGCCGTCCTCGGGGATGTAGCGCTGCTCCTCGTTCATCGCGACGCGACCGATCTGCCGGTTGGCACCCTGCCGAGGTCGCGAGCGAGCTCGCCGAGCACGCGGTGTACCTCGTCGCGCCAGCCGGCGGCGCGGCCGGACGTCGAGGGCATCACCCACACTGCTGCGCCTTCGAGTTCGACCGGCTGACGGCCCCAGCTCCCGGGCTCGCGCACGCCCGGGAAGAGCAGTTCAGAGGCGCGCGTGGCGGTGAAGCAGAGGGCGCGTGGGCTGGCTGCGGCGATACGTTCGCGGAACGCTGACTCGGCGGCGCGCAGCTCGCTGTTCGTGACACGTGAGCTGTCGGTGACGACTCGCTTCACGACATCGGTGAAGCCGATGCCGCACTGCTCGCTCAGGCGACGGTCGTCGGTCGGCCCGACCTCGCCACCAGCGAGGCCGGAGGCCGAGAGTGCGGGCCAGAAGCCGTTGCCGGGGTGGCCGTAGTAGTGGCCGACGCGTGCGGAGCGTTCGCCCGGGTTGATACCCGCGAAGACGAGGTCGAGCCTCGGCTGCAGTAGGTCAGGGAGCGTTTGCGGCAGGGCCCCGGACGGTACGGTCATGCACTCCGGCTCAGGGGATCGGGACGTGTGAGTAGCCGTGGTTGCCCAGCGTCACGCCCAGCCCAAAGATCGCCAGTCCGAGGATCAGCATCCCGAACGAGAAGATCAGCGAGGTGCGGCGCAGGCTCTCCAACTGGAAGACGGCATCGGCGTCGTTGTTCGACTCCACCACCGCGTCCGTGGCGCGGCCAATGCGAGGGCCGAACCACATCCCGTGCACGGCGATCACGATCACGAGCAGGGGCACGAGGACCATCTTCACCATGAAGACGCGACCGAAACGGAAGTTCGCGATGTCGTCCTGCACGTCGGGTGGCGTGATCGTGTCGCTGGTGAACTGGTAGATGCCGGTGACCAGCAGGGCCAGCAGCGCGATGCCGGTGAGCATCGCGAAGCGCCGGGTGACGACGCGCGTAACGGCACGGCGCAGCGTCGCGTCGTCAATCAGCCAGGTGGCGGGCGTGACTGCGAGGAAGAGCAGCACCATGCCGCCGACGAGCACGGCGGCCGCGACGCTGTGAATGATCAGTGCGATGTTGTCCAAGCGGGGCCCCTCGCTGAATCCGTTTCGGTCAGCGTACTGCGTACCCGTGCCGAAGCGGAACGGCCCGCGTCAGGACGTGGCATTGTCCGGAGCGAGTCCCGGTAGCCTCGGCCTGCTCGTGCCTAGCGAGAGTCGATGCTGACCACTACCGATGCCCCGTCGACCATGCCGTGCTTCAGCACCGTCGTGCCGACAGCGGTGCCGATGACGGTGGGCATCCCGTACTCGCGACCGACACCGGCGGCGTCCACGCCGGCATAGTCATCTGGCAGACCATGATGTCGCCCTTGCGCACCTTGCTGGCCTCCGAGAGGTCCATCACGACGCGAACGGTTCCTTGCACTGTGCCCGCCGAGGCGCCGATACCGGTCACGACGTTAGGGTCGGCGCTGGGCTCTGCGGGCTCACCGAACATCTTCATCATCGCCGCCTCGAATGGGTGGCCACTCGGCGGCGGGGGCGTACCGATGATCGGGGGCGGCACGATCGCCGCCCAGCGCGCGTTCTCTTCGCGACGCTCAGTGACGAGCGCGCGTTGATCCTTGCCGCCATGGCCTCGCTGATGTCATCGAGGTAGAGCCAGAAGACATCGTCTGCGGAGTCGATCGAGCCTCGCTCGGCGAGCCGCCGTCCGTACTCCAGGGCACCCTTGTGCATCACGCAGTTGCCGACCTGGTCGATCCAGAAGTTGTGGTCCTCCGTCAGCGTCAGGTAGTGGCGGGCCGCCGCGTGCATGCCGTTGAACTGCCCCAGCCGCTCCGGGTCGTCCGCGAGCTTCGCCTGCGCCTGCGCGACGAGACGCTCACGCAACGCGACCGCCTCCGTGTAACGAACGTCCGGGTCGTCGCTGTCGCTGAGGCTGAGGTGGCCCTGCAGCGTGTTCAGCGGGATCGGCGGGTCTTCGCACCACATCGGGTCCGCGAGCTCAAAGACATCCGAGCGCCAGCCGAACTCGTCGAGGAACTCACGCAGCGAGACTGCGAACGCCCGACCCTCGGTCGACTGCTGAAGTGCGGCTGAGAGGTCGGCCGCCTCGGTGGACTCGAACAGCGCTCGCAGTTCGTCGCTGGCGGCGATCGTGCGGCCAAGCGCCCACATCCCGCGTCCCGTGTCGACGGAGCGCATCGGGTAGCCGACGAGGAGCTGATAGGCCTCGGTCGGGTTGTCCGGCGAGAACGCGTCGTTGTAGAAGTCGGCGAACATGCTGGCCGAGACGGTGACGAAGTTCAGCATGCCGTGGACCTTGTAGCGGTCGCGGAACTCGTCCAGCATCTGGTCGAACTCGGCGACGAACGCATCGTCGTGAAGTCCGTGTCGCGGGCGCGCTCGAGGCCGGGCATGATCCGTGGCAGCCACTCGTTGACCCAGATGTCCCCCATGCGGGGCAGGATGTCCTGCAGCTTCGCCTGGTACGCCTCGACCCGCTGATCGAAAGCTGGCGTTCCCGGAGCCTCGAACATCGTGATCTCGCTGAAGCCATAGCGATTGATGATCTGATAGCGTATGCCGGCGGGGCATGAGTACTCGTTCATGCCGGCCGCAAAGCCCTCGCTCAGGCACGCGATGAAGATGTCCTCTGTGAGTTGAGTCTGCGGTCGCGGAGCGTGCATCTTGTCCCACTGAAGGAACTGATCGGCCCCTCCTGGAGCGTTCCACACTGCATCAGCCTGCTGCGTCATGAGGCCCCCCCGCTCGTGCGCCCGAGGCCGCTGAGGGCGTGACTGGCATTCTGAAAGGGCGTCACTGTAACAGGCGATCGGTGAGCGGATGTGTGGGCTAGATCGCGCGGCCGAAGATATCCCGCGTCACGATCACCTGGTTGCGCTCCGGGCCGACCGAGATCATGTCGATCGGGGCGCCGAGGAACTGCTCGATGCGGCGCACGAATTGGCGCGCTTCCGTGGGCAGATCGCCCAGCGCACGCACGCCGGAGACGTCCTGCTTCCAGCCGGGTAGCTCCTCGTAGACCGGTGTCACCCTCTGCGCGTCCGGTAGTGCCGCCGGGAGCGTTGAGATACGCTGGCCATCGAGTTCGTATGCGGTGCAGACCTGCACGGTGTCGAACTGCGAGAGCACATCGAGCCGTGTCAGAGCCGCCGAGGTGACGCCGTTCAGCCGCGAGGTGTAGCGCGCGAGCACGCCATCGAACCACCCGCAGCGGCGCGAGCGGCCGGTCGTCGCTCCGTATTCGCCTTGCCCCTGCGCGGCGTTCGGATCACGCAGCCGGTCGGCTGTCTCGTCGAAGAGTTCGGTCGGCATCGGGCCGTTGCCGACGCGCGTCTGGTACGCCTTGTAGACCCCGACTACACGCTCGATCGCGCCGGGTCCGAGGCCGATGCCGATGCCCGCACCAGCCGCGATCGAGGCGGGGATCGAGGAGGTGACGAAGGGGTAGGTGCCGGAGTCGAGGTCGAGCAGTGAGCCCTGCGCGCCTTCCAGCAGGATGCGTTCGCCGCGCTCGTGTGCGTCCTGCACCACGGTCGCCGTGTCGGCGACGAAGGGACGGAGCTGCTCGGCGAACTCGCGGTACTGGTCGCGAATCTTGTCGAAGGCGAGCGGGTCCGCGTCGTAGAGCTTGGTGAGCACGCGGTTCTTGTAGTCGAGCACAGCACGCAGCTTGTCCTCGAAGAGGCCAGGTGTGATCACATCGATCGTGCGGATGCCCATGCGACCGGCCTTGTCGTGGAAGGCGGGGCCGGTGCCGGTGCCGGTCGTGCCGATCGCCGCATCGCCTCGCAGCTCCTCGTCGAGCCGGTCGATGATCGCGTGCCACGGCATCACGACGTGGGCGCGGTCGCTGATCATCAGCATCGACGTATCGACCCCGTGCTCGCTGAGCATCGAGATCTCTTGGAACAGCGGCTCCGGGTCGATCACGACGCCGTTGCCGACGATGCAGACCTTGTCGCCATAGAAGATGCCCGCCGGAACGACGTGCAGGGCGAAGGTGCCGAGATCGTTGATGATCGTGTGCCCGGCGTTTCGCCCGGCGGAGTAGCGGCCGATCATGGTGCAGGCGCGTGCGTGGAAGTCGACGACGCGGCCTTTGCCCTCGTCGCCCCACTGGCCACCGATGATCACGGTTGCTGGCATTCTGGGACTCCCCTCGGATGGGGTGTTCGTGACAACCGCGCGATCATAGCGCTTCGTCCGGTACGGTCTCGCTCTGGAGGCGCGCGTGACGAGCGAACGAATTGGCGGGCCGCGGATCACCGAGGTGAAGCGGCAGCTCGACGGCACCGAGCAGCGCTTCGACTGCGAGCTAGTGCATCGCAGTTCTTCGATGGTCGTCGTCTGCTACGAGATGCGACGCGCTGATGATCCCGAGCGCTGGCTCGACTCCTATGGGTTCTTCTGGCCTCGCCGCCTCTACAACTGCTACCACATCGTCCGGCCGGCGAGTGGCGAGGTGCGGCTGTCGCGCTTCGACGTGTTGCGGGACGTTGACCTCGGCACGCCCGGCGAGGTCGGCTACACCGATCTGCTGTTGGACCTGCGCGTGGAGCGCGACGGGCCGCGCTGGGACGACGACGACGAACTGGAGAAGGCGGTCGCGGCCGGCCGCGTGACGATGGCGGAGCAGGCGCACATCGAGCGCGCACGAGGGGTGTTGGTGCGTGGCCACGGCCGGATCATCGCGGAGGTGCGACGGACGCTGACCTCGCTGGACCGCATCCCGCGCTGAGGGCGGCCAGTCGTCGCCGAGTCCGCCGGTAAAGCCGCTACCGCCGATGCGGATTTCGATGCGCGGAGGGCGCACGATCATCCAACCGACGAACAGGGCAAGCGCGGCGAGCAGGATCAATTGCTTTGCCAGTGAGCTTCCCGTTGGTCCGCGCATCACGTCCGCTCCCTTCGCTCGATCGCCTCGACGCGCGCCAGCAGTGTCTGCGCTCGTCGCAGGGCGCGGCGATCGATGTCCTCGCGAGCGCGTCCGCGGGCGCGGTCTGCCGCGTCGATGGCGGCGCGAGCGTCGGCGACCGCCTCAGGCGCTGGCGTGAAAAGCGCGTTCAGCCCTCGCACCTCCGCCTCGGCGGCGACGGTGGCGCCGCTCGCGCCGAACTCGTGCGCGCGGGCAGCGAGGCGGGCGCGATCCTCTGACGTTGCGTTCGGCGCGGTGACGGTCCACGGCAGTCGCGCGTCGGCGGCTGCGAGCGCGAGGTCCCACATCGCATGGTCGAGCGCGGGCGTCGCAGCGTCGGCGAGTCGCAGATCGCTTCGCAGTCCGTCGGTGTTCAGCGCGACGGCGGAGTGGCGATCGACGGCCTTCAGGATCGCCGCAATCGCGCTCAGCCCGGCGGCGGAGTCGATCTCCGCGATCAGCCGCACGATGCCCGGCTCCGTGCCGAGCCGCATCTCGTGCCTGCGGATGCCGACATCGGCGTCGCGCACGTCCTGCGGGATCTCCGTGCCGGCTAACACGACCGCGGTGAACTGCGCGCCGACGCTGGCGAGCAGGTCCGCATCGAGCGCGCCCGAGCGCGCCGCTGAGGTACGCACATGCACGTCACGCCCGGTGCTCGCCAGCTTGCGCGTGGCTGCTGCGACTGCCTCACGGACGGCGTCGCGACCTTCGGCGGTCGGGAGAGCGAGGTTGAGCGCGATCGCATCGGCGGCCGTATCGATCGGCGGCGAGCCCGCGCTGGCGTCCAACAGCAGGCTCGTGCGTAGGGCGAGTGCTCGCGGTTCAGGCATGTGCGGAATGCTATCGGCTACGCGGTCGCATCGTCGAGGAAGGCGTTGACCGCTACAGCCCACAGTTCTGCGCGCTGCCACGCACAGTCGGCCCCGCTGCGCGGCACGAGCTCTAGGCGGCCGAGCGGGGAGAGCGTGCTCGCATGCGTGGTCGCCTCCCGTAGCGGCGCCAGCGCGCCGGCGACCCACAACTGCGGCGCGGCGAGCGTAGCCACGTCGGCGGAGCGGTCGCGGCGATCGAGCAGTTCGTGGCTGCCGCCGATGAAGCCCGCGACGAGGGCGTCGGCGGGTGGCCAGCCGGGCGCGGGAGTGGCGTCGGAGAGTACGACCGCCGCCACACGCTCAGGCGCGGCCAGCGCCAACTCTAGCGCGATGACCCCGCCGAGGTCGCTACCGGCGACGGCGAAGCGCTCGATGTCGATGCCGTCGAGCAGTTGCAGGCAGTCCTCGGCGAGCGTTCCTGCGTCGTAGCCGTCGTTGAGCGGCGGTGCGGGAGATTCGCCATGCCCTCGCAGGTCCGCCGCGATCACACGGCGGTGGTCGGCGAGCAGCGGGATCAGCGGTCGCCAGAGCCCTCGGTCGCCTGCGAGGTCGTGAAGCAACAGCAGCGGGACACGGTCGCCCTCGTCGCTACCCGCCTCTTCGTACGCGAGGTCGATCGCGGTCATGCGTCGACAGGCTCAGGACGCTCGGGCAGGCCTCGCGCTCAGTCGGCGAGGATGGCGTCGAGCTTGTCGGCGGAGGCGGAGGGGCCGACGACGGCGAGGGCGAACTCGCCGGACCCGATGATGCGCTTCGCGACGGCCTGCACATTGTCGGCGGCGATCGCTCGGATCGCGGCCACCGTCTCCTCGATCGTCTCCAGTTCGCCGTCCATCAGTAGCTGGTTGCCGACGCGTTGGCCGACGGCGCGAGCGGTCTCCTGTGAGAGGCGGAGGCTGCCGGCGACGTAGTCGATTGCGCGCGTCAGCTCACCCGGCTCAACCGGCTCATCGACGAGGCGGCGCAGCTCCGAGACGATCACTTCGAGCGCTTCTTCCTGGTGCTCGCGAGTGACCCCGGCGCTAACTGTTAGCGTGCCGATGTCCTGCAGGCGCGATGCGGCGGAGGAGACGGAGTAGGCCAGGCCGCGACGTTCGCGAACCTCCTTGAAGAGCCGCGACGACATGCCGCGCCCGAGCACGGTGTTCATGATGTCCAGCGCGTAGCGGTCCGGATCGCGGCGGCCGAAGCTCTGCGTGGACAGCAGCACGTTCGTCTGCTCGATCTCGCGCTCCTCGATTATCACGCGTTCCGCGGGCAGCCCGTACTGCGCCTCACTCATCGCCGGCACGACGCCCTCATCGAGGTTGGTGAAGTGCTGGTTCGCCAGCTCCACGACGCGATCGTGTTCGACGTTGCCGGAGACGGAGAGCACGGAATTGCTGGCCACGTAGAATGTTTTCATGTGCGCGAAGAAGTCGTCGCGCTGCAGCGCCTCGACAGTCTCGAGCGAGCCGCCGACAGGCCAGCCGACGGGCTGATCGCCGAAGACCGCGGTGCCCAGCAACTCGCCGACCCACGCGGCCGGGTTGTCGTGCGAACGGCGCAGCTCCTGCTGCACGACCGTGCGCTCGCGGTCGATCTCGTCCTGCGAGATTATGGAGTGCTGGAGCATGTCGGCGGTGACATCGATGCCGGTCTCCAGCTCCTCGAAGGGCATGTTGTTCCAGTAGCAGGTGGTCTCGCGCGTCGTGTAGGCGTTTAGCTGGCCGCCGGCGCCCTCGATTGCCTCCGAGATGTCCGGGGCGGAGGGGCGGCGGGCGGTGCCTTTGAAGAGCATGTGCTCGATGTAGTGCGAGAGCCCGTTCGTCTTTGGCTGCTCGCCGCGCGAGCCGATGCCGACGAAGAAGGCGATGCTGGCCGCCTGCGCGGTGGGGATGGCGGTCGTAAGGACGCGCAATCCGTTGTTGAGTGTGGTAATTTCCGAGCCGATCGCCACGAATATTCCCGTCGCTAGCCGGGGTAAGAGGGTTGCCACAGCCTAGGGTGGCGACGCATCCTCCGGCAACCGTGGGACACCAGCCAGCCCGCCGACGGATCGGTAGCGGGCGCTATGCGGAAGGACCTGACATGCCAGACGAGGTCGCCTACAACGGCAAGATCCTGAACGTAAACCTGACGACAGGCGAGATCGACGTCGAGCAGATCCCGGAGAAGATGTATCGCGAGCACCTCGGTGGCTACGGCCTCGGTGCGCGACTGCTCTTCGACCGCATCCCCGCGGATGCCGACCCGATGGGCCCGGACAACATCCTCGGTATCTTCCCCGGTCTGCTGACCGGTACCCCGTTCTTCGGGCAGCGCTTCCAGGTCGTCTGCAAGTCGCCGAAGACCGGCGGCTGGGGCGATGCGAACTGCGGTGGGGACTTTGGCCCGATGCTGAAGTTCACCGGCTACGACGGCATCCTCTTCTCCGGCGAGTCGGAGAAGCCCGTCTACCTGTTCATCGACGACGACACAGTCGAACTACGCGACGCCGGTGACTACTGGGGCATGCTCGCGATCGACTGCGAAGACAAGATGAAGGAAGACTTCGGCAAGAAGATCAGCGTGGCGCTGATCGGCCCCGGCGGAGAGAACCTCTCCTACATGGCCGGCGTCTGTAACGAACGTGGCCGGCTGGCCGCCCGCTCCGGCGTTGGCGCCGTGATGGGCTCCAAGAAGCTGAAGGCTGTGGTTGCCAAGCCGTCCCGCAAGATCATGTCGCAGGATAAGGACGTGCTGAAGACGGTGCGCTCCTCGCTCGATGGGTTTGTTGGTCCGCTGAAGCAGTTCTTCACCACCTTCGGCACCACCGGCATCACCTCGAACTCCGCCGTCTCCGGCGACTCGCCGGTCAGGAACTGGGGCGGCGTTGGCATCGTCGACCTCGTCGGCGAGTACGACATGGGGAACGCGACCGGCCCGAACGTGAACGAGAGCATGGACAAGAAGTACGCGTGCTGGCACTGCCCGGTCGCCTGTGGCGCTGAGTCCGTTGATGGCTCCGACCGCGGCGAGTTTGCCTTCCCGAAGAACACGCATCGTCCCGAGTACGAGACGATGGGCGCCTTCGGCACGATGAGCGGCAACAACGACTTGGACTCGCTGATCGCGCTCAACCACTGGTGCAACCAGTACGGGCTGGACACGATCTCGGCCGGCGCGACGATCTCGTTCGCGATTGAGTGCTACGAAAACGGCCTGATCACAAAGGAAGACACCGGCGGCATTGAGATGACGTGGGGCAACGCCTCATCGATTCTCCAGGCGCTGCACCAGATCGGGACGCGCGAGGACGGCCTCGGTGACCTGCTCGCCGACGGTGTGCGAGAGGCAGCCGCGCGCATCAAGGGCGGCTCCGACGAGTACGCGATCCACATCGATGGCGAAGAGTTGCCGATGCACGACCCGAAGCTGGACATCGGTTTCGGCCCCTCGTACAAGCTCGACCCGACGCCGGGACGGCACACGATCTGGTCGCCGGGCAAGGCTTCGCGCTTCGGCAGCCGGCCGGAAGGCCCCGAGGACAAGATGCAGGCCGAGGGCATGGGCGGGCCGCTGAAGCACGCCCACGAGTCGACGGCGCTGATGAACTCCGCCGGTATGTGCTACTTCGTCTACACGATGTCGCCGACCGACCGCATCCCGGAGTGGATCAACCTGGTCACCGGCTGGGACACCACCGAGGACGAGCTGCAGGAAGTCGGCGAGCGCATCACGAACCTGCGCCTGGGCTTCGCGCTCAAGCACGGCAACAACCCCGTGGAGCGTGAGGTCAACGGCCGCATCAATGGCCACCCGCCGCAGACGGCCGGCCCGCTGGAGGGCGTGACCGTCGACGTGGCGACGATGCAGCGGGAGTGGTACGCGGAAGCGGGCTGGGACGAAGCAACCGGCAAGCCGAACCGCGACAAGCTGGAGTCGCTGGGCCTCGTCGACGTCGCAGACGCGATCGGGGTTTAACCTCTCGCGTCGGGTGGATTCAACCGGCAGACTGAACCGCGTCCGCGTCCGCGTCCGCGTCCAGCGGTGCGCGGGCGCGTGTCGTTCCCATGCGAGCTCGGAGTAGCGATGGCGTTAAGCGTCCGCGTACAGGAGCTCGCGGGCGCACTCTGCGTCGTTGCGTGCGTGCCCGGTGCTAGTGGGATCGATCGATGGCGTTAAGCGTCCGCGTACAGGACATCCTTGCTGAGCGCTCGAAGAGCGGTGAACTGAAGCTCGACATGGCGTTCGAGCCGGGCATGGTCGCGGGCGATGTCGTGACGCGCGAGGGCTTCTCGGGCGCCGAGGCAGAGGCGATCGTGGTGATGGTGAACGCGGCGCAGGCGACGAAAGAGACGCCGCTCAGCGACGGTGACAACGTCGAACTGGTGACGCAGATGGTCGGCGGCTGACCACTTCGGAGTCTGTCAGGCGGGCGGTGACAGGCCGGGTTTGACACCTCCGGCTGTGTTGCGGAATATGGGCAGTGTCCCTCAACTGCAGCTCGCAACCCCGTCCCTCCCCGGGTCTTGAGGCGTAATGCCTAAGTACATCTTCGTGACCGGGGGGGTGGTCTCCTCCGTCGGCAAAGGTATCGTCACCGCATCGCTGGGCCGGATCTTGAAGTCGCGCGGGCTGCGTGTCTCGATCCTCAAGCTCGACCCCTACATCAACGTCGACCCCGGCACGATGTCCCCCTATCAGCACGGCGAGGTTTTCGTCACCGACGACGGCGCTGAGACCGACCTCGACCTCGGCCACTACGAACGCTTCCTCGACGAGAACTTCGCGCAGGCGAACTCCACCTCCTCCGGGCAGGTGTACGAGGAGGTGATTCGCAAGGAGCGCCGCGGCGACTTCCTCGGTGGCACGATCCAGGCGATCCCGCATGTCACGCGCGAGATTCAGCGCCGCATCGAGGTGTCCGGCAACGCGCTGGACGCAGAGATCGTGATCGTGGAGGTCGGCGGCACCGTCGGCGACATGGAGGGGCAGCCCTTCCTTGAGACGATCAGCCAAATGCGCGCCCAGATGGACCCCACGCAGACGATGGGCATCCACGTCACGCTGCTGCCGTACCTGAAGGCCAGCCAGGAGCTGAAGACCAAGCCGACCCAGCACTCCGTGAGAGAATTGCGCTCCTTCGGCATCCAGCCGGACGTGATCATCGCCCGTTCCGACTGGCCCGTTCCCGATTCGATTTGCGAGAAGATCTCGACCTTCTGCAACGTTGAACGCGACTCTGTGATCCCGATGGAGACGGTGAAGGATTCGATCTACGAGGTGCCGCTGATCCTCGAGGAAGCGCAGCTCTCCGCGATCACTGCTCGCAAGCTCGGACTGACACAGGAGCCGGTTGAGCTGGGCGAGTGGGGGCAATTCGTTGAGCGCCTGAAGAACCCGGGCGAGAGTGTCGAGATCGCAGTGGTCGGCAAGTACGTCGAACTGCATGACGCGTATCTCTCGATCAAAGAAGCGCTTGTCCACAGCGCCGTGCATCACGGCTCGCAGGTACATATCCGCTGGGTGCACTCCGAGGATCTTGAGGCCGACGAGGTCGCCGATGTGATCGGTGACGTCGATGGCATCCTGCTCTGTCCTGGCTTCGGCGACCGCGGCATGGAGGGCAAGATCGCAGCGGTGCGCCACGCCCGCGAGCAGCAGATCCCGTACCTCGGCGACTGCCTCGGCCTGCAGATGCTCGTCGTGGAGTTCGCCCGCAACGTGGCAGGGCTGCCGGAGGCGAACACGACCGAGGCCGACCCCGACACCCCTTGCCCCGTGATCTCGATGCTCTCAGAGCAGCGCAACGTCACGGACATGGGCGGCACGATGCGCCTCGGCGGTTACGACTGCCAGCTCGTGCCGGGCACGAAGGCGACCGTCGCGTACGACGCGGAGGTGATCCGCGAGCGGCACCGCCACCGCTACGAGGTGAACAACGAACTGCTGCCGCAGCTCGAAGCGGCCGGGCTGATCGTCGCCGGGCGGACGATGGATGGTGAACTGGTGGAGATCGTGGAGCTGCGCGACCACCCATGGATGGTCGCCGCACAGTTCCACCCGGAGTTCACCTCGCGGCCGAACCGGCCAACGCCGTTGTTCCGCGACTTCGTTGGAGCTGCACTGGTCTACGCACGGGCGCGTCGAGCGCCGGCGGGTGCTGAGATCGAAGTCGCGCCCGCGTGATCTGGCGCGCGCTGCACATCCTCGCGCTGTTCTGGATGATGGCCGGCATCGGCAACACCGTGATCCCTACGTGGAAAGCCTGGATGACAGACGAACTCGAAGTGAAGGCGATCCTGCTCTCGGACGCGGCGCGCAACGAATCAATCTGGCTGCTCCCCGGCATGCTCGCTGTCGCGGCTACCGGGTACGCGTGGTCGGCGGCGAACGACTGGGACATCGTCCGGACCGGCTGGCTGGTGGCGCTCGAAGGCGTCTTCTTCATCAACATCTTTGTGCTGCTGCCGCTGATGGGCATTGGCCTGCGGCGCGTGCGCTTGCTGGCGTTGCAGGCGCGCAAGCACGGCGAACAAACGGATGAGTTGCGCGACGCGTTGGCCGACAACGTGCCGCTGGTCTTTGGCACGCTGATCATGCTGAGCGTGCCGGTCATGGTCTGGCTCCCCGTCTTCAAACCGTTCTAGAGACTCGGAGGTTCGCGATGCGACTGTTCATGGACACAGCCAACATCGATGAAATTCGCCGCGGCGCGGCGATGGGAGTGATCTCCGGGGTCACGACCAACCCCTCGCTCGTCGCAAAAGAGGGCATCGAGTACAAGGACCGCGTGCTCGAGATCTGCGAGGTCGTCGATGGGCCGATCTCCGCCGAGGGCATCGCGCAGACGGCCGACGAACTCGTGGAGGAGGGCAAGCGCATCGCTGCCTGGCACGAGAACGTGATCGTCAAAGTCGCGATGACGGAAGCCGGGTTGGAGGCGATTCGCCGGCTCTCCGCAGAGGGCATCGGCACCAACTGCACGTTGATCTTCTCCGCCAATCAGGCGTTGCTCGCCGCGCGAGCCGGTGCGACGTTCGTCTCTCCGTTCGTCGGACGGCTCGATGATGGCGGGCAGGACGGCATGGAGATGGTGCGTGAAGCGGTGCAGATTCTGGAATCATTTCACCTACCGACACAGGTGCTGGCAGCCAGCCTGCGGCATACACGACATGTGACGGATGCGGCCCTCGCTGGAGCTCACGTGGCAACCATCCCTTCGGTGGTTCTCTTCCAGATGCTGAAGCATCCACTGACCGATGCGGGCATCGAACGCTTCCTCGCTGATGCGAAGGGTTACACGGCTGTATAACGATGGTGGTACCCGCTGAGACGCATTTGGTTGTCGGGGCGCTGGCCGGTTCTGTACACTGGGAACCAGCCGAACCAGTGAGTCATCTTCCCCGGTGGCCTTCGGCAGCCCCGACTTCGGCAACCAGCCACGGGCACAACTTTTAATCCACGGATCGCGTATCTACAGGTCGCATACCTAATGGCAGAATCTTCTTCGCAGAGTGACGACGCGCCCGCTGAGGCGACTATCCGATCACGGCGTGGCGGGCGGGGCCGCAGTAACGGGCGTGCCCGCAAGGATGAGGGCCGCTCGCGAGGCGGCGAGGGACGCTCACGCAACGACGAGGGCCCCAGTCGCGACGACGAAGGGTCGGCGCCTGAAGCGCTGAACATTGCCGAGCTGGAGAAGCACACACGCGATGAGCTGATCGAATTCGCCGAAGGTCAGTCGGTCGACAACGCGGCCGCGCTCTCCAGCCAGGATCTGATCTTCCGCATCCTGCAGGCGCAGGCGGAGCACCGCGGAAACATCTTCTCCGGCGGCGTGCTCACGATCGTCGATGAGGGGTTCGGGTTCCTCCGCGGCGAGCGATTCTTGCCCGGCCCCAACGATGTCTATGTCTCGCAGTCGCAGATCCGGCGGTTCGGTCTGCGAGCCGGCGACTACGTCACCGGTCAGGTGCGGCAGCCGAAGGATTCCGAGAAGTACTACGGGCTGCTGCGTGTCGATGCCGTCAACAGCATGGACCCGGAAGAGGCGAAGCGCCGCGTCGACTTCGACACGCTGACACCGATTTTCCCGGATCAGATGATCAAGCTCGAGACCGAGTCCGGTGAGCTGACGCAGCGCATGGTCGACATGTTCGCGCCGATTGGCCGCGGCCAGCGCGCGCTGATCGTCTCGCCGTCGAAGACCGGCAAGACGATGCTGTTGCAGTCGATCGCACGCGGCATCTCCGCGAACAACCCCGACATCCACCTGATCGTGCTGCTGATCGGCGAGCGTCCTGAAGAGGTCACCGACATGCGTCGGTCGATCCGAGGCGAAGTGATCGCTTCCACGTTCGACGAGCCGAGCGAGGATCACACCCGAGTGGCGGAGGCAGCGCTCGAACGCGCGAAGCGACTGGTCGAGGGTGGCACGGACGTCGTGATCCTCATGGACTCGGTGACGCGCCTGGCCCGTGCCTACAACATCGCGATGCCGACCAGCGGGCGCACGCTCTCCGGCGGTATCGACCCGATCGCGCTCTACCCGCCGAAGCGCTTTTTCGGCTCCGCACGCAACACGGAGGAGGGCGGGTCGCTCACGATCATCGCGACCTGTCTCATAGAGACCGGCTCGCGCGGAGACGAAGTGATCTTCGAGGAGTTCAAGGGCACCGGTAACATGGAGCTGCGCCTCACCCGCCGGCTCGCCGAGAAGCGTGTCTACCCGGCGATCGACGTGCTTGGCTCATCGACCCGTCGCGAAGACCTGCTCTTCTCGGAAGAAGACCTGCGTAGCATCTGGTTGCTGCGTCGCATGGCCGCGATGCTGGAAGAAGATGACGGGAACGCCACGGAGCGTGTGCTCGACCGTATTGCGAAGACCCCCACAAACGAGGAATTCCTCGCAACACTGAAGACCGACCGGATCTAGATTGCGGCGTTTCTGGCGCTGATTCCGACTCACAAGTTCTCGGATGCTCCCCTATACGTCTGCGTGCTCAGGGAACTCCCTATGGTCATGAGCAGGCGTACGTCAGAATATTAGGACAAGCTGTGGACGACGGGTGCGGCTTTCGATGGCCGCAAGTCCGACGCGTGCTACGATGCCAGTCGGTTTCTGACGTAGGCCGCAGGTACTTCAGAAGGGGGCGCCCATCTCCGGGACGGTCACCCCGCCTCCGCATTCAAAGCGGAGCCGGGCGTTACTGCGAGCGCGCCGCCGCACGGCGTCGCGAGGCACGCTTACTTTCCGCGCGTTCACGCACGGGGGTGTCGCGATCGCACTCTTTGGCGCGGTGCTGCTCGGCGGACTCTTCCCGGTAACGATCCAGGGCGCGCCGGTGACGCCGGAGCTGCGGGTCGCATGGCTGCCACTTCCGGGCCTCGCCGCCTCAGCACCGATGGCTGCGGTCACTTCGCTCGAGGCCGGACCGCTGACGCTGACGATCGTCGCACCCGCGGTCTCGCAGGACGCCCTGTTGGCCGCGGCCGACAGCACCGAGCAGACGCTTAACACGATCCAGCAGGCGCAGCAGAGCGCCTCCGTCACCGTCGAGATCGTCTCGTCGCGCGACCCAACGCCGATCCCGCAGTACTACCGCTATGAGGTGAAGCCGGGCGAGACGCTGACATCGATCGCGCAGCGCTTTGACGTGAGCAACGAGTACATTGTGTGGAACAACATCGACGTAATCGACAACGCGGAGCTGCTGGCGATCGGCGACATGCTACAGGTGCCGGCGGTGCCCGGGATCATCCACGGTATCCGCGCCGGTGAGACGCTGACCGAGATCGCGCGCGCCTACGACGCGGAGATCGACGACATCATCGGCTTCTCCGCGAACGGTCTCTCTGACCCGAACAGCCTGAAAGAGGGCACGTTCCTCCTCGTTGTCGGTGGCCGGCGCCTGCCGCCTGCGGCTGCGACGCTGCGGCCCACGCCGTCGTTCGTCGACCGCGAGTCTTCCGCCACCGGATTCAGCTGGCCGGTCTTCGGGACGATCACCTCTGACTTCACCGTCTGGCACCCACTCGGCATCGACATCGCCGTGTACCCTGGTACAGGCGTTTCGACGGCGGCTGCGGGCAAGGTGATCTTTGCCGGTGGCGACGCGCGCGTCTCCTACGGGCTCTACGTGGAAGTCGACCACGGGAACGGCTACACGACGCTCTACGCGCACTTGTCATCGATCAGCGTGGAACTGGGAGAGTGGGTCGAGACCGGTCAGATTCTCGGCGGCAGCGGCGACACTGGCCGATCGACGGGGCCGCACCTGCACTTCGAGCTCAGTCGCTACGGGATCATCCAGAACCCGATGCTGTTCCTGCCGTAGCGTGCGTGGCCGGTACTCAAGTCTTCTGGTCAGGGTCGCGCTCACTCACTGAGGCGATCGACGTGGGCTAGCTGCCGCGGGGCTCCAGCAACACCATCTGCAACGTCTCGGGTAACCCTCGCCGCAGCAGTGTGACGCGCGCCTCCGCCGATTCAGGCTCGACGCCGACGCCGCTAACGAACTGCTGGAGGAGGCCGTCCTTGCCCGAGCCCGCGCCCTTCGTCGGGTAGAGCACCGGGATCACCACGCTGGGCTCCAGTGCGCGCACCGTCCGCGCGGTCGCGTTCACATCGAAGCCCTCGGAACCGGCGAGCGGGACGACGAGGACATCGACGCCGGTGAGCTCCCGAGTCTGCTCAGCGGTCAGCGGCGCGCCGATCCCGCCGAGGTGCGCGAGGTGCAGCTCCTCCGCCTCCACGACGAAGACGGTGTTGCGGGCGGCAGGCGCCTCGTCGTCGGGCAGACTGAGGAAGGTGGCGACGCCCGCGACCTGCACGCCCTTCACCTCGTACTCGCCGGGGCCGTCGACGGTCAGCGGCTCGCCGCGCACACCTTTGGCGTTGCTGTGGTGCGCATCAGGGTTGCTGATCGTGACCAGGTCGGCGACAGGGCGGCCCATGTCGTAGCCGGACTCCTTGTCGCAGGGGTCCATGATCACGTACGTCTGCTGCGTCCGAATCCGGATGCACGCATGGCCGAGCCAGCTAATGTCCACTTCGCCTCCCCGCGTTGTGTCTGAAGGGAATCGTATCTGGGGAGGGGGTCACCCGCCAGCGACTACTCGTCGTCGTCGCGCATCGAATCCGGGTGCGTCAGCAGCAACGCCGCGTTGTGTGCCCAGCCGGTGGAATTGACGATCACGACGCGCACGACCTCATCGCGCGTGCCGTTGGGGTTGGCGTCGAGATCGCACTCGCCGTCCTCGTCCGTGAGGTTGATGGTGCCGGGGATCTGCTGGGCGGAGAGCGCGCCGAGCATGATCACGACGTTCAGGGCGGCGGAGGCGCCGAGCAGGTGCCCGGTCATCGACATCATCGCCGGCGTGTAGAGGTGGTGCCGAGCGGATGCGCCGAAGATGCGCTTGATGCCGGTCGACTCTGCGATGTCGCCGGCGACGGTTCCCGCTGCGTGCATCGCGATCATGTCGATTTCCGACTGGATGCGCCCGGAGACCGTGAGTGCGCGTTGCAGGGCCGCGCCGATCTGCACCGGGTCGGTGGTCGGGTGCCCGCCCTCGCTGCCGGAGAACGTGATGCCTTCGCCCTCCACCTCTGCCAGGATCGTCGCGCCGCGCGAGCGTGCGAGTTCGAGTGATTCGAGCACGACAACGGCCGCGCCCTCGCCCAGTACGAAGCCGTCGCGCGCCTGGTCGAGCGGACGAGGCGTGTTCTGCGGGTCGTCGTTGCGGGTCGAGAGTGCGCCCGTGCCCTGGAACGCGGCGAGCGTGATCGGCGTGATCGGCGCGTCCGCACCACCGGCGATCGCGGCGTGGGCGTCGCCGCGTCGGATGATGTCAGCAGCTTCGATGATCGCGACCAGTCCGCCCGCTGAACGATTTTCGACCTGGATCGTGGGCCCGGTGATGCCGAGTAGTGCGGCGATGCGTTCCGACGCCGCATGCGGTCGCGCGTGCGCTGCCAGCTCCGAGGCGGCCTCTGCGATGTTTCCGGCCGCGAGCGCCGAGACGCCGGCCAGCAGCACGTCCTCCTCCGGCCGCTCGGAGGCCATTACCACGGCGATCCGTCCGCTGTTGTGCTGGCTGATCGAGAGCCCGGCGTGTTGCAGCGCGCTGAGTCCGGCGCTCACGGCGAAGCAGGATCGCCGGTCGAGCGAGTTCCAATAGTCCTCGTCCAGCCGCTCGTCGGGCGTATCGGCGTCGGGGACTTCCGCTGCGATGCGGCACTCGAAGCCGGACGCGTCGAAGCGGGTGATCGGGCCGACCCCGCTGCGGCCGGCGGCGATCGCATCCCACAGCTCCATTGGCGTCGAGCCGAGCGAGCAGACGACGCCCGCTCCGGTGATCACAACGCGTGGACGCTCAGCCGGAAGTTCGAGGTTGGTCAACGGCGTGTCGCCTCTCGGCTGCGTGCTCTGCCGATCACTCGACGTCCGCGAGCGCGCCGTGCAGTTGCTGCAGCGTGCGGTGGTGTAACGACTTTATCGCGCCCTCGGTACGTTCCATGATACGGCCGATCTCCGCGTTCGATAGGCCGTCGACGTACTTCAGCGAAATCAGTTGCTGCCGGTCGGCGGCCAGTTGCTGCACGGCCGCACGTACCTGCTGCGTCAGTTCGTTGCGCTCTAGGCTCGACTCGGGCGCGGGGAGGTCGGCGGCGACATCGACCGCGGCGTCCAGCGACGCCGTCGGTGGACGCCGCCCGCGGTCGCGGTACCAGTTGGCGAGCAGGTTATGCGCGATGCTCATCAGCCACGATAAGAAGCCCTTGCCTCGCCCCTCGTACTGATCGAGGTTCGCGAAGGCGTTGAGGAAGGTCCTCGATGTCAGCTCCTCGGAGTCGCTCGGGTTGCTCGTGCGGCTGAGCAGGTAGCGGTACACCTGCCCGTAATACGCCTCGTAGAGCGAGGAAAAGGCGTCCTGATCGTCTCCGTCGAACGGAGTCGACGAGCGGTCGGCCGGCGTGTCGCCGGAATCGGCTGTGGGTTCGGAACGTCGAGCAGGCGTTGGGCGCCTCCGCCCTTTTGGGGGCTGACCGGTGGGATCGTTGGCGAAAGGAGCAGCAGGCACTCGATACGCTGACGGATCCATGCTATCAGCTTCGGGGAATTGACCGGTGAAGGCCCATCCAGATACAATTTTCCGCGTGATTAGCACTCTCGCACTGAGAGTGCTAACGGCGACCGAATCTCCCCGTCGTCGTGCGTGCTCTTCGCCGCGCGGCGCAATCGGGAGGAGCGAACCGTGCTGACAGAACGACGTGCCGACATCCTGGGGATGCTGGTGGACGAGTACATCGATACCGCCGTGCCGGTGAGTTCGCGCGCGCTGGTGAGCAACCACCACCTCGAGGTGTCGAGCGCGACGATTCGCAACGAGCTGGCGGCGCTGGAGGAGGACGGCTACATCACGCACCCGTACACCTCCGCCGGTCGCGTGCCGTCCGATCTCGGCTACCGCTTCTACGTTGAGGCGCTGATGGCAGAGGAGCCGCTCTCGTCAAGCGAGCAGCGCACGGTGGAGCACCAGTTCCACCAGGTGAGCGGCGGGCTCGATGAGTGGCTCGGCCTCGCATCGACGGTCCTCGCGGGCTGGGTCGGCAACGCCGCCGTGATCACGCGGCCGCGAGCCGAGGTGGCGCGCCTCAAGCACGTGCAGCTCGTGCAGCTGCGCGATGACGCCGCGCTGCTCGTCGCGGTGATGGAGGACGGGCGCGTGCGCCAGCGTGTGATGTCACTGGCCGTCGCTGCCGATCAGACCGCGTTGAGCGTGCACGCGGAGCGGCTGAACGCTCGCTGCGCGGGGCAGAACGCGACCGTCGCGTTCGCTGCTGCTGACGAGATGAGCGACGCGGACGACCAGGCGGTCGCCTTCGCTGTCGCCGAGCTGATCGACGAGCAGCCCGTTGCCGAAAGCACCTACCTGGAAGGTGTTCGCGCGGTGCTGGAGCAGCCGGAGTTCGCTGAACACGAGCGGATGCTGGACGCGATCCAGCACCTGGCCGCGTATGAGCTTTACAGCGTCGTCGCCGGTGTCAGCGATAGCGAGCCGGGTCAACTCACCGTCGTGATCGGCGGAGAGAACGCGGATCGCTGGATGCAGGACTGGAGCGTCGTCGTCTCTGCCTACGGCGAGCCGAACGGCCCGGCCGGCACGATCGCGGTTGTTGGGCCGATGCGCATGCACTACGCCCGCACGATTCCGCGGGTGCGCTACGTCGCCTCACTGATGAGCGACTTGATCCACGAGGTTGTCGCCTGATGGATCACGCTCAGCCCGGCGAGGATGCCGAGGCGCAGGACGACGAGCTGGCGCAGGGCGCCGCCGCGGACGCGGTCGCCGAGGCGACCGAGGTTGTGAGCGAACCCCCGTCGGACGAAGAGCTCGCCGCTGACGATCCGGACGCGTTGGTCGCCCAGATGGTCGAACTGCGCCAGCAGCACGCTCGGGCGCTCGCCGACTATCAGAATCTGCGACGGCGGCAGGCGGAAGAGCGCAGGGAAAACGCACGACTGACGTTGAAGGCGGCGGTGCTCAACTACCTGCCCGTCCTGGATGACCTCATCCGCGCTCTGGAGACCGTCGGCGATCACGAGGCACTCGTCGATCATCCGTGGGTGGACGGAGTGCGCAACGCGCAGCGCAAGTTCCAGGCGGTGATCGAGGCGAGCGGCGTGCAGACGATCGAGGCGGAAGGCGAGCCATTCGACCCGCAACTGCACCAGGCGATCTCGTATCAGGAGGGTCCTGACGGCTGGGTCGTCAGCGTCCTGCAGAGCGGATACACGATCGATGGAATGGTGATCCGGCCGGCGATGGTGCTGGTCGGCAACGGCGAGGGTGCCGAGGCGCAGCAACAGACACAAGACAACGCGACCGGCAGCGCCGGTGACGAGACAACCGACGAAGGAACCCGCGCGAGAGGGAAGGGGTAACAGCGAT
>DASCRM010000033.1:0-26493 GCA_034406555.1 Dehalococcoidia bacterium
CGTCGCTAAGGGCGGGGGAAGTTCAATGAGTATCGACTGGGCACTGACGATCAATTCGATCTTCAGCGACCACCTGACCTGCCCGCGGTGCGACGTGGAGTTCGAGAGGCTGATCGCTGGCTATTCGCGCCGTCCGACCCTCAACGGGTTCGCGCCGAGGCACCGTGGCTGCCCGCGCGGAGACGAGTGCGACGCCCGCAAGCTGATCGTGCTCTGCGACGCGTGTGCTCGGGCCGAGTTACTGCATGGCAACGCGCTGGCGGCGACGCAGATCCTCGAGACTTACATGATGGACGTGCGCCGCGACCTGGAAGAGGCGCTCGATTATCTCGCCGAGTACTGGCGCGACGACTTCGAACTCACGGAGGTCGACATCGACCGTCCGATGGAGCAGGTCGAGCCGGAGGCCTTCCGTGAGGAGGCGGTATGGCGCGAGCAGCTCGAAGAGGAGTACCTGCAGTACCACCTGGCGTTCCGCGAGCGTGGGCACCGCATCCCACACCCGGGCTGGCGAGCGGAATACGCGGAAGAGCTCACCGCACTGGGTTACCCGACAAGGCTGGGCGACTAGTAAAATGAACTACTCGTGAGTCGCCGCGGCGCCGCCATTGCCCTCGTGCTCGTGCTGCTTGCTGCCCTCGGCGGGTTCGCCGGCGGGTTCGTCTACGGACACCAGCCGGTGGCGGACGATGTCGAGGTGCAGGTCGCGGAGACTCGCCCCGCACCCACCGAGGTCTTCATCGCCGGCACAATCGATGCGATCAACGGTCAGCGCGTGAGCGTGCGCACGGAGACTGAGACGCTCACCTTCGCTGGCGCCATCGCCGTCCCCGTCGACGAGCTGCTGGCCGCGTCGGTCGAGCAGATCGAGGTCGGTGCGCCGGTCAACGTCGGCGGCAACATCGCGGGCGAAGGGCCGGTGCTGACGGGCGTCGTCACGCTCGGCCGTGGGGAGGCGACGCACTGAGGCTCTCCAGCTCCACCGGCGGCACGCTCTTCTTCTTCCTGCTCGCGGCGGCCGTTGCGGCGGGCGCATACCTCGGAGCCGCGGTCGCCACTGATGCGACGGTGCCCGGAACGCAGCGCGTCGTGCTGGAAAACCCCGCGCAGTTCACCGATATCCCGGCGTGGGCCGGGCGTTCCGATGCCGGCTTCACCGGCTTTGGCGGGCTCCCTGCCCTGCCCGGCGTAGTCTTCCGCAGCGGCGTCGTTGGCGCGCACGAGGACGGCACGCTGATCGTCGATTCGACGGACGCGCAGACAGCGATTGAGTACTCCGACCCGCTGCGGCTGTTCCAGATTCGTAACGCCACGACCCCGCTGGCCGTGGGCGACTCCGTGCTCGTGCGACTCTTCGATGGCAACGCCGTGGGCTTCCTGCGACTGCTCGTCAACATCGAGGAGATCGAGGGGCTGGAACAGGAAGCCCCCGCCGACGAGACAGAAGACGACAGCTAGCGAGACTGTTCTCGCGACTAGCGAGTGATGCGCAGTTCTATCGACGTGTCCGTGCGGACCGACGAACCCCATGCGATCAGCAGACCGACCACGGCTACGGCGGTCAGCAGTGCGACCCCACCGCCGAGTACCAGCCAGTCGGTCTGGACGGTGAACGGTGGCACCACCGTGAATCCGTCTTCCGTGACGTTCAGGAACGAAAGCATGACCTGCGCGAGTTGACGCCCGAGCAGCACGCCAATTGCGGCCCCGATCGTCAACACGACGCCCCACTCCAGGATCATCGAGCGCAAGACCTGCATCCTCGACGATCCGACCGCGCGCAGCGTGGCGAACTCGACGACGCGAGCGCGCGCCCCGATCACCAGACTGACGACGAAGCCGAGCATCGAGAGGCCGAGCACGGCGCTGAAGGCTGCGATCAGGATGCCGCTGCCCGACGCCTGTAGCGTCGGGTCGGCGCGCACAAGCTCCAGCTCACCCTCCTGGATGCGGATCCCCGAGGTCAGCCGTACCGGTGATTCGAACGCGAGCAACGTCTCCACCAGCGCCTGCTGTTCGGCAACGCTGACGCTGGTCGAGATCCACAGCTCGTTCGGGTCGCGGAACGCTCGGCGGTCGAGCAGTGCGGCGACCTCCCCCATGTGATCGATGTTGGTGACGATGAACGGATTGCCGGGCAGCAGTGTCGGGAACATCTCAGCCACGACGACCATCCGTACCGGGACAACCACTTCCTGCATCACGAACTGGCTGATAACCGGATTGCCCGCGGCGGCGAAGCGCGCCACATCGTCCGGTTGGAAGCCCAGCGCCGCCGCACCTGCCGGATTGACGATCACCGTCAGCGGGGCATTGGGGTCGCTCATCACGATGTAGCGCAGACCGGAAGCCTGTCCAAGCGGCCAGGTCCACTTCGCGGCGCCGCTGCCGGAGACGGACTCGTCGCTCGATATCTCGACCGTCTCCGTAGAGGTTGGCTCGCCGTGAATCGCCCACCCGAGGCGCCCCGCCTGACGCTCGAAGTCCTCGACCACTCGCTCCTCGCCGTTTGGGAGCACGGCGGTGATGCGGTCGAAGTAGAGCGATCCCTTGTGACGGATGGCGCTGCCCCGGGGCTCCGTCACACGGAAGCCGGCGAAACTCAATGGCTTCTGTGCGTAGTCGGGCACCACGATCGCGAACTCGGTCCAGCCCTCGAAATCGATCTTCGTGACGCGCGTCGTCGAATAAGCGCCGTCCGGATCCCGGAACCGCGCCCAGAGGGTGCTGTTCACACGCGTCTCGGTCGCCAGCAGCGAGACGCGCATCTCCGTCGTCGCTTCGTCCAGCAGGACGCCGCCACCGGCGGGCACGTCACTCTGCAGGGCGCGCATCAGGGCGGGCAGCGAATCGTCGGCGAAGTCGTCGCGGAACCAGAGCATCGAGGAGGCGCGCTCCGGATCGATCGCCAGAATCTGCACGCCGCTGCGAGTCGGTGCGGCTACGGTGCCGCGGTAGACGAGCGCGGCGTCGTCGACACCTTCGAGGGCGCGGACAGCTTCCATGTGCTGCTCAGCCGTGGGAGCCGCGGTGTCGAGGATGTTGCCTCGCAGGTCGACCCCGTTGGCGTAACGCACCCTGTCGGTCTGGGAGCGATCGACCGTGGGGCCGTACGACGCGGCGAAGGTGCCTACGGAGATCGCCATCACCAGCAGCAGCAACAGCCGCGCATACGCACCCGGCGCGCGGGCGGTGCGACGCAGCCCCAGCGCGACGGCCGTGCCACCGGCGGTGAGCAAGATCCCGACGGTGCGTCGCAGCAGCGGCGGGTAGAGGCGCAGCACGAGCGCGGCGACGGCCGCAGTGAAGACCATCGGTGCGGCAAGCAACAACGGGTCGCTAGTCCAACCGCCGACCGCGCCCGGGTCGAAGACCGTTCCACGCTGATCGAGTTGCCAGAACAAGATCCCGGCGAGCACGACGACAGCGATATCGAGGTAGTAGCGCTGGATTACGCTGCGCCCGGGCGGCCTCGCCTGTTCGCGCTTCTCGTCGACGATCGCTCGACGTGCGACAGCCAGTGCCGGGATCAGCAGAGCCAGCATCGCTAGCGCGGCTCCGGCCGCCGCCAGCAGGTACGCGGACGGGGTGATCGAGACCGGAAGCGCGTTGCCGCTGGTCATGATCTGGAACGTTGGCGTATAGCCGAGTGCAGCGACGCCCTGCCCCGCCAGCCACGGGGCGACGGCAGTCGCCACAGCGGCGAGCAACACGCCCTGCATCAGGTAGAGACCAACGATCTGCGACGTACTGGCACCGCGACTGCGGAAGACGCTCAGCTCCTCCGCTTCTCGCTCAACCAGCATCGAGGCAACGACCACCACGTAGTAGAGAACGATGCCGACTACCTGCAGCAGGATGATCAGCAGCGGCACCTGCTGGAAGGTCTGCGTGTTGCGGAACTGGACCAACGTCTGCCCGATCGGCCAGCGCATCCCCGGGATCAGGTCCAGGCGAACGTCGAGATCCTCCCTTACGAGCCTCGATCCCTCGATGCCACGCTCCACGTCGCCGAGCGTCAGCCCGCGAACGTCAGCGATCAGCCCGATCGTGTAACGCATTGGGAGGTGGGCAGCCGCCTCTGCGAACGGCCCGAAGAGTTGATCGGGGGTCGTAAACAAGGGCATCGAACCCCTGCCCTGAAGCGCCGCGACCACGCTCAGGTTGACCGAGCCGCTGAAGGCGTCGAAGGCGAGCGACGCGTCGACGTGCGGCAGGAACGGCTCGTCCGGCACCTCGAACGAGCCGGTGAAGATCTCCCAGCGCTGTGCGTTGGGGTTCTTCGGCGCGACAAAGCCGACGATCGTTGCGCTGATCGTCTGCGACAGGGTGGCGGAGGGCCGGCAGCGACGTTCTTGCCGTGCGATGTTCGGGTCCGTCGACCCCGGGATCACTTCGCAGTCGTCGAACGACCCCAGGCCGAGGTAGACCTTCTCCCCGAGAGCCGCGTGCTGCTGGAAGCCGTCCGGCAGCACGACCTCCGGGGGGCCATCGGCAGAGCCGGGCATGCGCCCCTCGGTGACGTTGACCTCACTCTCGAAATCAGAGAGCAGGTAGATGAAGGCGTTCCACCCGCGCTCGGGCACCTCGCTCGCAGCGTCCTCCGCGTCGGCGGCCTGTTCTGCTTCGGCGGCCGATTCAGCATCGCCGGCGTCGGCTGCAGCGGCAGCCGTTTCCTCCTCGTCTGGCGGGACGAGCGAGGGCGGTTCGAAGCTGAGCAGCAGCCGCCCGGTGCGCTCCTCGACCAGTCGGTCGTCGCCAAGCCAGCCGACGCGTGCGTCGAAGATTTGCGTGATCGCCTCGCGCATCGCGACATCTTCGCCGTCGCCGGGGAACAGCTCGCCGAGGCTGATCGCGTTCAGGCGAGTCTCGTCGAGTGCTTCACCGAGGCGGAACTGGAGGCCGAGGTCGGAGAGCGCGGCGGAGTAGAGCGGGACGGCGGCCAGCAGCGCTGCTGCGACCAGGACGCCGACCGCGGTAACCGAGAGCAGACGCCACGAAGACATCACGCGCTGCGGGACAAAGCGCCAACCTGCAAGAAGCTCGCCCATGGCCGTGGAGTGTAGCGCGAAGCTCAGATATGCGACTGCGGCGGACGCCACATCGGCGAACAACGACCGCTGTACGCGGGCCAGCCTCAACACGTAGCATGGCAGCCTCCACGGAAGGAGTGCCCTGATGGGTGGGAAGCAACAGCTCCGGTTTGCCGCCGCCGCGTTGATCGCCGGCCTCGCATGGGGCTACATCCGGCACCGCCGTGAGGCGCGTGCGCCACTCTACGCGCTGCTCCAGGGCCTCGAATGGTTCGTTGCCTACGGCGGCGCAGCGGTGCTGATCGAGCGTGCACGCGAACAGATCGAGGGCACCCCTCCGGGCGACGATGAGCCGGTCCGCATCACCCACTTCCGCCAAGAGGTCACGGAGCGCACGGGCACGGAGGGCTAGCCTCGCCGCTCGCTGGCTCGCAGGTGCGCTCGCTGATACGGTTGCCCGCGTCATTCACCGCACTCACTCCCGAAGGGACCGCCCGCATGCCGGCACCGTGGACCGACTTTCTTCCAGTGGTCGAGCACACCTTCTCGATCACGCCGGAAGCTTCGCGCGCCGACTTCATCGACATCTGCTACGCGAACGAGGTCAGCGACGACGTGATCGATGGATTCGACTCACTCAACGGCGGCCTCATCATGAAGTCGGTCGACGAGGCGAAAGAGGCGCTGGCGGCCGCCGGAGCGCTCTCCGACTGACGTGACCGTCGAACCTGAGGCCGCACTGCGCGCACAGGCGCGCGACTGGGGTCGCTCTCGCCTGGCGAGTCCCGCCTGGGTTGAACTCGAACACCGCCTCACGCTGCTACTGATCGACCCGCCGACCGTCGAGTGGGTAGCTCCCGAGCCCTCTGCCTTCGCGCTCTGGCTGATCGTTGAAACCAGCGAGGCGCGTTCACTGCCGCTGGAACTGCAGGAGCCGCTGATCCGCGACGGCGTGTTGTTCGATCACGACGACGAGGCCGCACTCAGCATCTTCACCGTCGATCGCATCGAAGCCGTGCTCGCAGGCATCAGCCGACGCGCGCTTGAGATGCGTTGGAGCATCCGCCATGCCGAGCCGGTGCACGACGTACTGCGTCGGATCGAGACGCTCGGGGCCGCGGCCGAACGACTGCCCGAGGATGCCCCGGAGCGCATCGTCCGCCCGCTCTACCTGCAGGCCCACTCCTCACTGCGGGCGCTCCGCAGCGTGGACGTCGAACAGCCCGGCGGCGGTGCGGTCGCGGCTGGCGAAGCGGCCGGCGCACTCTCCCGCCTCGCGTGTGTGCTGGAGGAGGGCAATCACCCGCCCGCGCAGTGGCTGCTCCCCGCAGTGGCCGAGACCGATCTCGGCCAGCGCATGGCGAGTTGGTTGAGCGACAGCGCGCACTACAGTGACGAGGACTCAGCAAAACGCATGATCGACGGCTGCGATGCGGCGTGGAACGCCGTCCAGGCAACGGTGCATCCGCTCTACGGCTCCACGGCCTGGTTCCTCTCGCCCGACGTCTGGGCGCTGCGCCCACCGCGATAGGCGCCGCCGTGGACGTCACGGACATCGCCTGGCTGCGTAGCACTGAAGGACGCGAAGCGACCGTCCGCGCGCACGATCTGCTGTCAGAGATGGGCGAGCTTCCGGCACAGCAACGGCTGGGCGAGAGCTTCGGTCGCCCGCACGCTCGCGCGCTGGTCGCACTGGTCGAGGGCCGTGAGGTCGCCGCGAGCAAGTTCGCCGACGCCCCTGCCCTCTTCTGCGACCGTGAATCGGCCGAGCAGGCGAGCGGCGACGTGGTCGCGCGACACACAGCGGCTCGCTTCGCCTCGTTCGCGCGCGTCGCCGACCTCGGTTGCAGCTTCGGTGGCGATGCGTTCGCGCTGGCGGAGCACGCGGAGGTCGTCGCCATCGACCGCGACCCTGCGCGACTGGCGATGCTCGATGCGAATGCGGAACAACGTGGGCTCTCCGCGCGGATCACGACCGTCGAGGCGGACGTCGAGCAGTGGGAGCAGCCAGCAGCAGGTGCTGCCGATGCGCCGGTCGAGGCAGTCTGGCTCGACCCCTCGCGCCGTGACACGCGCGGGCGGCGCTTCGACCCGGAACAGTGGTCGCCTCCCCTCTCTGTCGCACTGCGTATCGCCGCGCAGTACGGCGCAGTCGGGATCAAGCTCGCGCCCGGGATCGACCTCGATGCCCTGCCCGACGGCGAGGTGGAGTTCGTCTCGCTTGACGGCCGACTGATGGAGGCGGTGCTGTGGCTTGGCTCTCTCGCGGGCGTGGCGCGGCGGGCGACGGTGCTGCCCGCTGGCGAGTCGTTGTCAGGCGAGCCGGACGATGGCTCGACCACAATTGCCGATCCGACCCACTTCTTCTACGACCCCGACCCCACCGTCGGTCGCGCCTCGCTGATCGATGTGCTCGCGGCGCGCCTCGGCGCCCGCAAGCTCAGCGAGCAGGTGGCCTACCTGAGCGCGGACGAGCGACTCAGCACACCGTTCGCTCGTCGCTTCCGCATCCACGCATGGCTGCCCTTCTCAGAACGCCGACTCTACCAGCAGCTGATGGCAATGGGCGCTGGTCGCGTCGAGGTGATGCGACGGGCATCGCCGATCGATACCAACGCACTCGAGCGGCGGCTGAACGAGGCGCTCTCGGGCGGCGCAGATGTGATGACCGTGGCGTTGACGACGCTGCGGGAAGAGCGCGTGGCTCTCATCCTGGAGCGGGAGCGGGATTGACCGCCTGGAGCGGGACTAAGAAGTCGCCAGCACCGCGGGCTCGCCGAGCACCTCGAAGGCAATGCGCTGGCGCAGACGGTCGATGCCCCAGCCGCGCAGCGCGGAGGTAAGCAGAGCCTCGCCCGACCCGGCGGGGTTCACGATCTCGATATCCTTGAGGTCCGCCTCGACCTCAACCGGGCGCCCGTCGGGCAGTTCGAGGCCATCGACTTTGTTCAGCGCGGTCAACACCTGCTGCTCCAGCCCCAGATCCGCCAGCGTCTCAAGCACCGTCTCCGCCTGTGCCGCGGCCATCTCCGACGTGGCGTCGACGACGTGCACGAGCAGCTCGGCGGACTCCAGTTCCTCGAGCGTGGCCTTGAACGCCGAGGCGAGCTGAGTCGGCAGCTTCTGGATGAAGCCCACCGTGTCGGTGAGCAGGAAGCCCTGGTCGTCCACATTGATGCGCCGCGTCAGCGGATCGAGCGTCGCGAAGAGAGCGTCAGCGATGAAAGCGTCCGATCCCGCGAGCGACTTCATCAGCGACGATTTCCCGGCGTTGGTGTACCCCACGAGCGCCACCACCGGGATGCCGGTGCGCTCGCGCTGCCGCCGGTGCAGCGTGCGCTGCTTGCGGACGGATTCGATCGACTTCTTCAGCCGGGAGATGCGAGCGCCGATCAGGCGGCGGTCGGTCTCCAGCTGCGTCTCGCCGGGGCCACGCGCGCCCATCGCGCCTTCCATGCGCTCCAGGTGCTCCCACTGCCCTCGCAGCCGCGGCAGCAGATATTCGTGCTGCGCCAGATCCACCTGCAACGATGCCTCACGGGAGCGAGCGCGGCTGGTGAAGATGTCGAGGATCAGCGCACTGCGGTCAAGCACCTTCACCTCAAGCTTGGATTCGAGCCTCAGCTGCTGCGCGGGCGAGAGCTGCTCGTCAAAGATCACGACGGTGTAGCCGGTCTCCTCTCGGGCCGCTCTCACCTCCTCGACCTTCCCGGAGCCGATGTAGGTGGCGGGGTCGGGGTGACGTTTGCGCTGGAAGGCCTGTCCGACAACGATCGCGCCGGCAGTGCGGGCGAGGCGGGCGAGTTCGCGCAACGATGCCCCGGCGGGCATCCGCGGCCCCTGCTTACCCGCCGAGTGTTCGAGGGCTACGAGGAACGCGCGCTCCTGCACCGGCGCGGTGGCGTGCGTGCGCCCACTGCGCCGCCGCGATCCACTGGCGCCGTTGTTGCGGTCGCTGTCGGAGGTACGTCGAGGTCGCTTACGAGGTATGTGAGGCTCCACCGCTTCGCATCGAGTGTAACGAAAGCGGGGCTGCGCTGCGTTGAGCAGGCGCTGTGGGGCTCAGCGGCTCAGACTTCCCTGATCGCGCGCTTCATGCTAGCGAGCATCTCACCGGGAATCTCTTTCACGGCGTGGACTTCCTTCGTGTGCTCCGAGGCCGCATCGATCAGCTGCTCAGTCTCGTCTGCGACGCGCTCCTAGGAGCAGTCCACACCCATGTCCCGGCAAGTCAGAGTCTTCGGTACGTCGTCGCTCCAGTCTTCGCACCACAGATCGACGCCACCCTAGCACGCCCCCGAGGGACGCTAGAGCGCCTGCTCGCCCCGCGCGAAAGCACTGAGCCGTCGCAGACCCTCTTCGAGCCGGTCGTCGGCGACCGTGAGCGAGAGCCGCACGTAGCCTTCGCCGACCTCGCCGTAACTCGCGCCGGGCGTGATCACGACGCCGGTCTCCTCGATCAGGCGGCTCGCGAAGTCGGCCGATGAGCGTTCACCGCTCCGCAGGCGCGCCCAGACGTAGAGCGCGGCCTTCGGCGGGTCGACGTGCAGCCCGAGTTCCTGCAGCACCTCCACGATGCGGTCGCGGCGGCGCTGGTAGTGCGTGTTGCGGGCCTCGACAGCATCGAGCGGTCCATCGAGGGCGGTAATCGCCATCTGCTGGACAGCCTGCGGGATGCCACTGTCGAGGTTCGACTTCACCCTCGTCAGCGCGTCAATCACCTCGCTGTTGCCCACGGCCATCGCCACGCGCCAGCCGGTCATGTTGAAGGTCTTGGAGAGTGAGTTGAATTCGATCGCGACATCGCGCGCGCCGTCCACCTCAAGGATCGATGGCGCGACATAGCCGTCGTACGCGACGTCGGCGTAGGCGAGGTCGTGCGCGATCACCACGTCGTTGTCGCGCGCCCACTGCACTGCCCGCTCGAAGAAGTCGAGGTCGGCGAGCGCCCCCGTGGGGTTGTTCGGGTAGTTGAGCCAGAGGATGCGCGCGCGAGCCGCGACCTGCAGGTCGACCTCGTCCAGCCTCGGCAACCAACCATCCTCTTCGGAGAGCGGCAACTTCACGGACTCGCCGCCGGCGAACATCGTCCCGATCTCGTAGACCGGGTAGCCGGGGTCGGTCATCAGCGCCACGTCGCCGGGGTCGATCAGGCAGAGCGGCAGATGGCCGACACCCTCCTTCGACCCGATCAACGGGACGATCTCACTGTTTGGGTCGAGCTCGACCGAGTGGCGGCGCTGGTACCAGCGCGCGATCGCCTGGCGCAGCTCCGGCAGGCCGTCGGACTCCGGGTAGCGGTGGTTGGCGGGGTCGTCGGTCGCCCGCTTCAGGCTCTCGAGGATGTGCTCCGGCGTCGGCAGGTCGGGATCGCCGATGCCGAAGGAGATCACGTCAACGCCGGCGGCGCGCTTCTCCTCGATCAGTCGCGAGATCGCGGCAAAGAGGTACGGGGGGAGCTGTTCGACGCGGGCGGCAAGTTTCATTTGCCGTTAGCGCCAGCCGCCGAAGCGTGCCTTCACGCCGCTCAGACGCAACGCCATCCGGTCGGCGGCGATGTCGGCCTCATCAGCGTGACGCCGCCACTCGATGCCACGGAGGTTGGGGCGGTAGCCGACGGCCTGGGTAACGCGCAGCGACGCCGCGAGCTCCGGCCGCACACGCACGGAGGCGTGTCGAGCGTCGTTCGTGACCAGCTGGTACGTCGCCGCCTGCAGGATCAGCTTGCCGTAGCCGTTGCCACGATCTTCCGGGTGCACGCCGGAGCTGATCACGCGGCCCGCGCCCCGCTCCACCTCCCCGTTGGCGGCGTAGGCGATAATCTCGCCGTCCTTCTCAAGCACGCCGACCCAGCCTGCGGCTTCGAGCCGGGTCAGGGTTGCGGTCTCGCCATCGGAGAACTTGCCGTAGGCACCCGCCTCGAGCTCGACGATCGCCTCAACGTCGTCAGGCGTCGCTCGCCGCATCGTCACGTCGGAGGGGAACTCGGGCGGCGGCATCTCGGGGTCGAGCTCCGCGTTGACCATATCCATCCACTCGCCGAACTCCTTGAAGTCCGTCTGGTGCAAGAGCGGTTCGGTCCAGGTGCGGTCCGGCACCTGGACGAGGTCGATGCGCACGTAGTCAGCTTCGAATGACTCGATCTCATCCTTCAGCTCGTCGAACATCGGGATGAAGCTGAGGCGCATCTCCTCCAGATCGGCGAACCCGTAATGCAGGTTGAGCTGTCCCTCGTCGAGGGCCAGCAAGAGAGCGCCAGCGTCGCTCTCGATCGCCGCGACATCGTCGCTCACGAGCAATTCGCGCCAAGCGCGCGGCTGTATCCGCGTATTGTGGAACATTGGCGGTTGTGATGCCGCGATGCTTTTTCGGTCAGCTGGCACTCTGCACCCCCCACCGGGATTCGAACACAAAGGCTACAGGACCCTCGAGGTACACCACACCATCGCCGTCCCATTCGATCATCAATTCGCCCCCCGGGAGCCTCACCTGCACGCTGTCATCCACGTGCCCGTGCAACCGCGAGGCTACGGTTACGGCGCAGGCACCGGAGCCACAGGCCTGCGTCTCACCGACCCCACGCTCCCACACCCGCACCTCCACCGTCGAGCGGTCGATCACGCGGGCGACCTCGAAGTTGGTACGTTCGGCGAACAGCGGATGGCGCTCAACGGCCGGGCCTACGCGGGCGAGGTCGTAGTCCGTGGGAGCGCCCTCGATGAACTGCACGGCGTGAGGGTTGCCCATCGATACCAGCGTGAGGTTGAGGCCCTCATCCGCTGCATCGAGAGGCAGGTCGAGCACCGGCGGTGCCTGCTCGATCTGTACGCCGAGCGCGGCCGGGTCGAGCGACGGAGCACCCATCGCGACACGAACACGTTGCACGCGCCCCTGGGCGTCGCGCGTTGAGTGAGTCTCGAGCACGCCGACATCGGTCTCGACGGTCACAGCACCCTCGGCGGAGACGATGCAGCGGTCGTTCAGGAACTTCACGAAACAGCGGATGCCGTTGCCGCACATCACACCGTTTGAGCCGTCCGCGTTGTAGATCGACATCCGCCAGTCGGCCGCCTGCGAGGGCTCGACGAGAATCAGCCCGTCCGCACCCACGCCCGTGTGGCGGTCGCAAATCGCCCGGGCGACGGCCGCCCAATCGGCGTCGAGCTGCTCCGGCGCAGCCACGATGAAGTCGTTGCCACAGCCGTGCATCTTCCAGAATTCGAACGTCGGATCAGTGTCGGTCATCGTCAATTCATCGTACGGGTGCGCCCGCAGCGTCCACAACAGCGCCGGCGAGGCTATCGAGGTCCGCGCCATCGCTCCACGCGATGCGGTCATCGTCCGTCCGGAACCACGTTGCCTGCATGCGGATCAGCCGATGCGTCTGCGTCTTGGTGCGCTCGATCGCGGCCACGTCGTCGAGTGCACCGTCGATCAGTTGCGCCGCCTCCGCGTATCCGATCGAGCGCAGCGCATCGAAGTCGCGTCCGTAGCGGTCGATTAGCGCGCGCGTCTCTGCGCCCAGTCCATCGCGATACATCGCGTCGGCGCGCTCATCAGCGCGGCTATACAGCGCCTCGCGCGACCACTCGATACCTGTCGCGCGCCAGTCGAAGTCCGCACCATCGCGGTTCAGTGGCGGTACCGGGCCGCCGGTCGCCTCGATGATCTCCAGCGCGCGGATTACGCGTCGCAGGTTGCGCGCGTCGATGCGCTCCGCCGAGGCGGGATCGAATTCGGCGAGGCGCGCGTGGAGCGTGGTCCCGTCGCTCTCGGCTTCGGCCTCAAGCTGTGCGCGTAACGCCGGATTCGGCGGGACGTGGGGCACCTGCCAGCCTTCGAGCAGCGCCCAGATGTACTGTCCCGTCCCGCCGATCAGCAGCGGAGTACGGTCGCGCGACTGGATCTCCTCGATCGCCTCGCGGGCGCGAGCGAGAAAGTCTGCGAGCGTCCACGGAGCATCGGGCGCCACGATACCGACGAGGTGGTGCGGGACGGCCGCCAACTCCGCGTCGGTCGGCGCGGCGGTGCCCAGCCGCATCTCGCTGCGGATCTGGCGCGAATCGGCGGAGACAACCTCGATCGGTATCCGGCGGGAGATCTCGACCGCCGCCGCCGTCTTGCCGGAGGCCGTCGCGCCCACCAACGCGATCACCGGGCGGCTCACGGCCCGGCGGCCTCCGCCACCGCACGGCAGACCGCGGCGAACGAATCGACCTGAAGCGATGCGCCGCCGACGAGCGCGCCGTCGATGTCCGGCCGTCGCGCCAGCTCCGCGGCGTTCTCCGCGTTGACGGAGCCGCCGTACTGCACTCGCACGGCCTCGGCAGTTGGAGCGTCGTAGCGTTGCTCGATGATCGACCGCACGGTGGCGCACGCCTCCTGAGCGATCTCCGGCGTCGCGGTCAGGCCGGTCCCGATCGCCCACACCGGCTCGTACGCGACAACGAAGCCCGGCGGCAGTGCATCGAGGCCCGCGAAGGCGGCGATCAGCTGACGGCGCAGCACTGCGGCTGTCCACTGCGCCTCGCGCTCTTCCTGCAGCTCGCCGACCGCCAGGATTGGTTGCAGGCCGGCATCGAGCACGGAGCGCAGTTTGCTCGCGGTCTCCTCATCGCTCTCGCCGAAGACGTGGCGGCGTTCCGAATGACCGACGATCACGTGACTGGCGGTACCCGCGAGCAGCGCGGCGCTCTGTTCGCCCGTGAATGCTCCGCCCGGCTCCCAGTAGACGTTCTGCGCACCAACGGTGAGGGTGCTGCCGGCGAGCGCGTCGGCGGCATCGCCGAGCCACGCAGCGGGCGGGCAGATCACGACCTCGACGCCGGTCAGGCCGTCGAGCTCCTCGCGCAGCCCCTCCAGTAGTGCGCGAGCCTCGCTGCGGGTGGTGTTGAGCTTCCAGTTGCCGCCAACGATCGGCGTGCGAGCCATCTCAGGCGCCGTACTTGGCCAGTCGCCCGGCGTGGGCGAAGGCGAGCGGCAGCAGCTCGGTGGCCGGAATCGTACCTAGCCCCCCGATAACGCACTCCAGCTCCGAGAACGCCTTGGTTGAATCCATGCGCACGTCCGTCCCGCTGATCAGCATCGGCACCGGATGCCAGGAGTGCGCGGCCATCGTCGCGGGCGTCGAGTGATCCCCGGTGACGACCAGCACGTCTGGCTCCAGCGCCATCAGCTGCGGGAGCTGCGCGTCGAAGTCGCTGATCGACTGCACCTTGCGAGCGAAGTCGCCGTCCTCACCGGCCCCGTCCGTGGCCTTGTAGTGCACGAAGAAGAAGTCGTAGTCGTCCCAGTGGCGCTTCAGCGCGTCGAACTGGCTCTCAAGGTTGTCGCCACCATCAATCGCGTCCATACCAGCGAGCTGCGCGAGCCCGCGGTACATCGGGTAGACCGTGCAGGCGGCGGCACGCAGTTTCCACAGCTCCGGCAGTTGTGGCAGCGAGGGCCGAACGGACCAACCCCGCAGCAGCAGGTGGTTCGCCTGATCGCGACCGGCGATCGCCGAGCGCGCCTGTTCGACGAAGCGGTTCACGAGGTCGGCGGTGCGCTCTGCCCCCGGATCGTCCGCCGTCACGAGCAGTGGGGGCACGCCCTCCTCCTGAAGGTCTGTCTCGCTGATTTGGGGTGAAAGCCCCTCGCCGCGGATCACGAGCACGAAGCGATGTTCGCGCACGGCCTCCACGAAGACCTCCGCGTCTGGCAGTTCGATCGCACTGAGCTGCGCGGCGATCTCGGCGGTGATCTCGGTCGCCACTCGTCCCGCGCGCCGGTCGGTGATGTTGCCGTCGCTGTCGACGGTGCAGAGGTTGCCTCGCGCCGCGAGGTCGTTCGGACCGAGTTCGAAGTCGATGCCGGTCGCCTCCAGCGCACCACGGCCGATCTCGAACTCGAATGGGTCGAGGCCGAAGAGCGCGGTGTGGCCGGGACCCGAGCCGACGGTCACGCCGACGCCCGCCGGCTGTGTCTGTCCGACCGCCCCAAACTCCGCGAGGCGATCGAGGTGGCGCGTCGATGCCTCGTCGAGCTCTGTGCGTCCGCGGGCACCCGCCAGCCCGCCGAGACCATCAAGGATGCAGAGCACGACCTTGCTGTCGGCGGGGATCGAGAGACGGCGGATCAGTTGGAGGTCCATGCCTCGATGCTACTCCGCCGTCGACGTGCGGTCAGGCACTGAAGGGAGGCTCGCGCTCAGGCGTCGAGCAGCGCTTCCACGCCGGGCAAGGTGCTGCCGGCGAGCATGGCCATGAAGGCGGTGCCCCCGGTCGAGATGTGCGTGATGAAATCGGCGACGCCCGCGCGCCGAATCGCGGCGGCCGTCTCACCTCCTCCCACGATCGATGTCGCGTCGGCAGTGGCGATGATCCGGGCGAGGTCGAGCGAGCCGTGCGCGAAACGCTCCTGCTCGAACATTCCCATCGGGCCGTTCCAGACAACCGTGCGCATGCCCTTGAGAGCGCGCGCGTAGCGTTCGATCGTCGCCGGGCCGATGTCGAGGATGCGCCAGCCACTGGGGACGTCGGACGCGGGCACGACGGTGACCGAACCGCTCTCGGGTGCGCCGTAGGAGACGACGACGTCGTGCGGCAGCAACAGCTCGATGTCGTTGCGTGCGGCGACGTGTGCCAGCACTTCCTTCGCACGCTCGACCTGCGTCTCCTCGTAGATCGAGTCCTGCACGTCGTAGCCCTGGGCGACAAGGAAGGTGTTCGCCATGCCGCCACCGACGCAGATCACGTCCGCACCGTCACAGAGGTAGTCGAGGATCGGCAGCTTATCCTGCGTCTTCGCCCCGCCGAGCACCAGGCCAAACGGCCGCTGCTGTTGCTGCGTCGCCTCTTCGAGGTAGTCCACTTCGCGCTCCAGCAGGAGTCCCGCGACAGCCGGCAGGTACTCGCCGATGCCGACGATCGAGGCGTGAGCGCGATGCGCGGTACCGAAAGCGTCATTCACGTAGATGTCTGCCAGGCTGGCCAGCTCGCGAGCGAATTCGGGGGAGTTTTCCTCCTCCTCGGCGTGGAAGCGGACGTTCTCCAGCAGCAGCACGTCGCAGTCGTTCAGCGCCGCGACCGCCTCCGCGGCTTCAGGGCCGATGCAATCGCGTGCCGTCGCAACGGTGATGTCGAGCAGCCGCGAGAGGTGGGCGGCGACCGGCGCGTTGCGCTGGGTCTCCACCACCTCGCCGCGCGGCCGGCCGCGGTGGGAGCAGATCGCGATGCGTGCGCCAGCGCTACGCAGGGCCTCGATCGTGGGCATGGATTCGCGCAGTCGGGTGTCATCGACGACACCGCCCTCATCGACCTGGACGTTGTAGTCCACGCGAAGCAGGACGCGTTTTCCGGAGACGTCAACGTCTCGGATCGTCTGTTTTTTCATGAAGGCAGCGCACCTCCGACAGCGCGAACGATACGCAAGATCGCCGTATGCGCCACCGCCGAAGATCCGGGAGATTTGTATACGCGCGGGGCCGAAAATTCGCGGTGCCTCGCGTGCTGCGAACTCAGAAGACGCGACGAGCGACCAGCGCCGCGAAGCCTCGGCAGGCTTCGTCACCGGCCTCGTCCAGGCCCGCCGCCGAGAGCGCCTCGAGACCCGCCTGCACCTGCTCCTCCGCGAAGGCCTCCGTCGCGCTACGGCCCCCGAGGCGCGCCACGAGATCAGCGAGGGCGGCGATGTCCTCGTCCTCCGCCGCGGGCACGGCGTAGGCCTTCGCCAGCTCGGCCGCGGCGTCGTTATCCGCCTCCAGCGCCGCCACGACGGGGAGTGTCATCTTGCGCGAGAGCAGGTCGTCGCCCGCCGGTTTGCCGGTCAACTCGCTGTCGCCCCAGATGCCGAGCAGGTCGTCGACGGCCTGAAAGGCGAGGCCGATGTGGCGGCCGAAGTCGCGAAAGGCGGCCACGCGATCACCGCTCGCCCCGCCGAGCAGCGCACCGATCGCGAATGGCGCAGCGAACATGGCGGCCGTCTTGCCACCGGTCATCGCGATGTACTCGTCGCGGGTGACCTCCTGCCGCGTCTCGAACGAAATATCGAGGTACTGACCCTCGACGAGCCGCAGGCAGGTCTCATCCAGCTCTCGCATCGCTTCGAGCATGCGTCGCTCATCGACGGCGAGGCGGTGCATGGCGAGGTGGGCGAGTGTGAACATGCCATCGCCGGTGTTGATCGCCTGTGCCGGCCCGGCGAAGGTCCAGACCGTGGAGCGTCCGTGGCGCGTGAGGCTCTGATCCTCGATGTCGTCGTGCAGCAGCGAGAAGTTATGCACCAGCTCAACGGCCGCCGCGGCGGGAACGACCTCCGTCACCGACCCACCGACCAGTTCGGCGGCCATCAGCAGCGCGGTCGGGCGCAGTAGCTTGCCGCTGCGGGCCTCGACAGCCTGCCCCGCCTCGTCCTCCCAGCCGAGGTGGTAGCGCATCCAGTCGAAGAGCCCGGCGGTGCCATCGCCGATCACCTCGCGCATCTCGGCGACGACAAGCGGGCGGTAGCGGTCGGTGCGCGCTGCGAGTGTCTCGGTCGTCATGCACCAGTCTCCGGAACGAGCGTGAGCAGATGCTCAGTCTGCGCCTCGATCGCCGCGCGCGAATAGAGCAGCGGCCGGTAGCGCCCGGCCAGGAACTCCTGCGTGCAGTCGTCGTAGCGAGGGTGGCCGGGGATGCCCGAGTTGCCGCCCGGCAGCTGGAAGACCGCGCTGTCGAAGTCGGCGAGATCTATCACCTGTCGGTAGGCCGCGCCGTAGCCCTGCCGGTCGAGCCCATGCCAGACGGTGTAGCCGCCGGTGTTGATGGTGTTCAGGTCGCCGCCGTACGGGAACGGACCTCGCGAGAAGCGCTTGCCGACCAGCGGCACGGAGCGCATCAGGTGACCGAGCCGCAGCCCGTGGATCGCCCCCCAGCTCCAGCCCTCCGCATCCCCGCCGAGATCCTGCTTCAGCGTCTCAAGCGCCCGTCCGACGGCGGTACGTAGCACTCGATCGCGATCCGCTTCGCCCTTGAGCCACGGCGAAGCGCCGGAGCGCAGCGCCTCGATCAGCGGCCCCTGCAGCCGGTAGTGGAACGTCGAGGTCGGCACGAGGCGGTTGGCGCCGTTGCCCAGCACCGTCGGCGTGCGGCGGCCGGCGAGGCGAGTGACGAGCACTCTCGCCAGCTCGATATAGGTCAGTTGCAGCACTGCAGCCGCCCCACTGGACGCACTCACCTGCCCGTGCCAGCCCTCGATCAAGTCGATCGCGGCACGGTCGTCGACCGACTCGCGTTCGAGCAGCAGGTCGCGCAGCAACATCAGCGGGCGCGAGCCCTGGTCGATCTGGATCGCCTGCATCGAAGCGATGTCGTGATCCTCGCGTTCGTCCAGCAGTTCGTGGATGCGCTCGGCACGCCACGGTTCGTACCACTCCTCGCCGAGCTCGATGTCGCTGCCCGGCGCGTTGTTGGCGGAGACCACCGCACCGCCCGGCGGGTCGACGAGGCGCGGGAGCGCACTGGCGGGCAGCGGGTCGGGCGCGCCGGTCGATTGCGCGCCGTCACGCGGCAGCAGCCCCTCGCCATGTCCGCGACGCGGGATGCGCCCGACAAGCCGGTAGCCGACACCACCCTCTCGCGATGCCCAGACGAAGTTGAACGACGCGCCTGACCATCCATCGAGGGCGCGCTCGAAGCTCTTGGTGTCCGTCGCCCGCGAGAGCCCGAGGAAGGCGGAGGCGAGTTCGCCCGGTTCGAGCGCCGTCGAGCGCAGCGCCACCGCGCGGTCTTCGCCGGGCACGGACGGCCCGATCACCGGGCCGTGCCGCGTCTCCAGCACGCGCTCCTCGACCGTCGCACCGCCGCGCACCTCGATGCGTTCGATGCGCGTGCGACCGCTCACCCAGCCGTCCGGCGTGAGGTAGCGCGACGGGTCGTCGGGGTTGATCGTCTCGATGTAGCAGTCGCTGACGTCGGCGACACCCGCCGTCAGCCCCCAGGCGAGGCGGCCGTTGTGACCGCTAGCGATCCCCGGTACGCCGGGCACAGTAGCGCCGATCGCATCGAGCGCACCGCTCGCACCTCCGCTGATATGGCTGACGTGGAACATACCCGGCAACTGCGACTGCAGGTGCGGGTCGTTGGCGAGCACCGGCGCACCACTGGCACTGTGCGCCCCATCGACCGCCCACGCGTTCGACGCCGCGCCAACGGGCAGCCCCGCCTCCTGCGCGGCGGCGTAGGTGCGCAGCAGCCGATCGACAGCCGGCAGGTGCGCGACGGAGGCGGCGGTCGCGGCGTCCGAGGGGTAGACGCGGTCGAGTGCCACCGCTCGCTCCGCCCCCAACTCCTCGATCAGGCGCTCGCGCAGCAGCTCGCTGTCCCAGTTACCAGAGAACATGAACATGATCAGCCGGCCCAGCAGCAGCGTGTGTTCAGGATGCCACGGCTCCGGCTCAGCGCCCATCGCCGCGAACTCCGGTGGCAACGCGGGCAGCGAGGCGATCCCGGCGTTCACGCCCGCCGCGTAGGCGTCGAGCAACACCCGCACTTCGTCGCCGACGCTCTCGACGTCGCCGGCCGCGCGATCGGCGAGGCCCAGGCTCCGCATGAAGCGGTCGGACTCCAGCGACCCGGCGCCCGTCACCTCCGACAGCCGCCCGGCCGCCGCGCGGCGCATGACGTCCATCTGAAAGAGCCGGTCCTGCGCGTGGACGAAGCCCTGCCCGTAGATCGCGTCGGCGTCGCTCTCCGCGAAAACGTGAGGGACGCCGGAGTGGTCGCGTCGCACCTCGATCGGCCCGGCGGCACCATCGACGGCGACGCGTCCCTCGACTTGTGGGTGCGCGCTGTCGTTGCCCGCGACGCGCAGCGCACGCACGAGCCCCGTCAACTGCGACGCGGTCAGCCGTGCCCGCGAGGCGAGTGAGACGGGGTTGAGCATCAGTCGCTGCCGCGCGGGCTAGTCAGGGTGGTCGAGCGCGTTGATCTTCGCGACCCGCGCCTCGTGACGGCCGCCCTCGAATTGCGCCTCGCGGAATGCGCGCATCACTTCAGAAGCGACGCCGCGGCCGACGGCCCACGCGCCTACGCAGAGGATGTTGGCGTCGGTGTGCTCGCGCGCGCGCCGCGCGGAGAAGGCGTCATGGCAGAGCGCAGCGCGAATACCCGCGACCTTGTTCGCGACGATCGAGGGCCCGACACCGTTCGAGCAGATCAGAATGCCGATCTCGTGGTCGCCTCGTGCGACGGCCTGCGCGAGCGGGATCGCAATGTCGGGGTAGTCGCAGGACGCCTCGGAGTCGGTGCCGAGGTCAGCGACCTCATCGCCCAGCGCGCCAAGCTCTTCGCGCAGCAGTTCCTTCAGCGCGAAGCCAGCGTGGTCAGAGCCGATTGCGATGCGCATGAGCCGAGCCCCCTCAGACCACTGCCTGCGTACGAATCGTACACGAGCACTTCCTAGACCTCTTGCAGCCCCAGCTCCCTCGCCGTCACCGCCCCCTCTCGCAGCACTGTCGGCGAGTCCGAGGTGAGGTCGACAACCGTCGAGGCAACTCCGCCGTCGCACGGTCCGCCGTCGAGGATCAGCAGCTCGTCGCCGAAGATCGCGGCCACGCCCTCTGCCGAGGTGGCAGGCGACTCGTCGTGGCGGTTGGCGGAGGTGACGGCGAGCGCGCCTCCGCAGCCGCGAATCACCGAGCGCGCGAGGTCGTCATCCGGCACTCGCAGTCCGACTGTCTGCGCCTCGGTGGTGACGGCGTCGGCGAAGCCCGGCTTCGTCCGGACGATCGCGGTCAGCGCGCCGGGCCAGTGCCGCCTCACGCGGTCGAGGGCTGCGGGGTCATCGAGCTGTTGCGTGACGGCCTCGGCCGAGTCGATCAGCACGGCAATCGGTTGGTCGGCTGCGCGGCCCTTCAGCTCAGCGAGCCGAAGCACGGCCGCGGGGTGGTCGAGCGAGGCTGCGAGACCGTAGACGGTGTCGGTCGGGATCGCGATGACTTCGCCGCCGAGCAATGCGCGCACGGCCTCGTCACTGCGCTCGGGCGGGATGATCGGCATCGTTGCTCCGGGTGGCACGTTGCGGCCACCATATCGCCCCGATAGGATGCGTACCTAGCGGGACTCCCCAAGTCCAAGGGCGCAATGGTCGAACCGGCCGAGTCAGCCGCAGCCGCGGATCGTATCCGCGCTTCTGACGATTTCGAGGTAGCTACCTACCTCGAAATCGCGGAGGCACGTGAGCTCAGCCAGGCGCTGACGCCCGCACCCAACGCACCAGAAACAGTCGCGATCATCGACTTCGGGTCGCAGTACTCGATGCTGATCGCGCGCCGCATCCGCGAGGCCGGCGTCTACTCCGAACTGATCGCGTGGGACGCCCCACCGGAGGCGCTCAACCACCTGCGCGTGAAGGCGTTCGTGCTCTCCGGCGGGCCCGCCTCTGTCTACGACGAGGACGCCCCCACGTTGCCACCGTACATGCTCGCCTCTGGATTACCGGTGCTCGGCATCTGCTACGGCATGCAGCTGCTGACGCACGCGCTCGGCGGCCGCGTCGCGCCCTCGGACAAGCGCGAGTACGGGCAGGCCGTGGTGAACATCTCCGACCCGTCCGATCCGCTGCTAGAGGATCTGCCGGGGGCGATGCCGGTGTGGATGTCGCACGGCGACAAGATCGTCGAGATGCCGGCTGGCTTCCGGTCGATCGCGCAGTCGGACAGTTCGCCAGTGGCGATGATGGTCGACGATGCCGGGCACCTGGGCATCCAGTTCCACCCGGAGGTCGTGCACACGCCGCAGGGCGACGTGCTGCTGCGCAACTTCCTCTTCAACGTCGCAGACTGCGCGCCGACGTGGACGGCGAAGTCGTTCGTCGAGGAGTCGATCAAGACGATCCGCGAGCAGATTGGCGACGGGCGCGTGATCTGCGCGCTCTCCGGCGGCGTCGACTCCGCCGTCGCTGCCACACTCGTACATCGAGCGGTCGGCGAGCAGCTCACCTGCGTCTTCGTCGACAACGGGCTGCTGCGAGCGGAGGAGCCGGAGCGTGTGGTGAAGACCTTCCGCGAGAACATCTCGATCAACCTGCGCCACATCGACGCCGTCGATCGCTTCCTCAACGACCTCGCGGAGGTGACCAATCCGGAGACGAAGCGCAAGCGCATCGGCGAGACCTTCATCCGCGTCTTCGAGGAGGAGGCCCGCGACATCGGCGAGGTCGACTTCATCTGCCAGGGCACGACCTACCCGGACGTGATCGAATCGGCCGGTGCGGGCGGCCGCGCGGCAAAAGTGATCAAGTCCCACCACAACGTCGGCGGGCTGCCGAAGGACATGAAGCTCACGCTCGTCGAGCCGCTGCGCAACCTCTTCAAGGACGAAGTACGCCGCGCCGGCGTCGAGCTGGGGCTGCCGTACGAGATGGTCTACCGCCAGCCCTTCCCCGGCCCCGGCCTCGCGATTCGCGTGATCGGCGAGGTGACGCGAGACAAGCTGGAGGTGCTGCGTCAGGCCGACTGGGTGGTGATGGACGAGATCAAGAACGCCGCCCAGTACTACGACCTCTGGCAGTCCTTCGCCGTGCTCACCGACACCCGCACAGTCGGTGTGCAGGGCGACTACCGCACCTACGGCTACTGCATCGCCCTGCGCTGTGTGACCGCCGAGGACGCGATGACCGCCGACTGGGCGAAGCTGCCCTACGACCTGCTCGGCACGATCTCCAGCCGCATCTGCAACGAGGTGCCGGAGGTGAACCGCGTGGTCTACGACATCACCTCGAAACCGCCCGGCACCATCGAGTGGGAATAGGCAGAGTGGGGGTAGCGACATGCCGATGAACGTACTGCTGCTGGGCTCGGGCGGACGCGAGCACGCGATCGCGTGGCGCGTTGCTCAATCACCGCTGCTCGCGAAACTGTGGACCGCGCCCGGCAATGCCGGCACCGCCGCGCTGGGCGAGAACGTCGAGGACGTGAAGGCGACAGACATCGAGGGTGTCGTCGCGCTCGCGAAGCGCATCTCCGCCGACCTCGTGATCGTCGGGCCGGAGGACGCGCTCGCGCTGGGCGTCGTCGACCGGCTGGCCGTGGAGGACATCCGCGCCTTCGGCCCCTCGCAGGCCGCCTCCCAGATCGAAGCATCGAAGTCGTTCGCGAAGGCGCTAATGGCCGATGCGGGCATCGCGACCGCCGAGGCGCAAACATTCGACGACCCCGACGAAGCGAAACGCTACGCCCGCACCTTCGCCGACACGCTCGGGCCGCCGGTGGTGAAGGCGGACGGGCTCGCGCTGGGCAAGGGCGTCACGGTCTGCGCCTCGATCGAGGACGCCGAGGCCGCGATCGACCTCGCAATGACGGACCGCGCGTTTGGAGATGCGGGCGCGCAGGTGCTGGTCGAGGAGCAGTTGAGCGGGCCGGAGACCTCCGCGCACGCCTTCACGGACGGCGTGACCGTCGTGCACCTGCCCTTCTCCTGCGACTACAAGCGCGTGAACGACGGCGACGAGGGCCCAAACACCGGCGGCATGGGCGTCTACTCGCCGCCCGGCTGGCTCAGCGACGAGGACGCGCGCTTTATTGAGCGCGAGGTCACGGAGCGCACGGTGAAGGCGATGTTCGATGCCGGGCGACCGTATCGAGGGCTGCTGTACCCCGGGATGATGGCGACCGCCGACGGCCCGAAGGTGATCGAGTACAACTGCCGCTTCGGCGACCCGGAGACGGAGGTGCTGCTACCGCGCTTGCGCAGCGACCTGCTCGAAATTTTCGACGCCGTCGCCGACAACCGCCTGTCCGAGGTGGACGTCGAGTGGTACGACGACGCGACCGTCGGCGTGATGATGGCCTCCGGTGGCTACCCCGGTTCCTACGAGACCGGCAAGCCGATCAGCGGCGTCGAGGATATCGACGACGATGTCCAGGTCTTCATGGCCGGGGCGCAGTTGCGCGATGGCCAGCTCGTGACGGCGGGCGGGCGCGTGCTGTGCGTCGTCGCCTCGGGCGCAACGATCGCGGACGCACGGGAACGCGCCTACGACAACGTGCGACGCATCTCCTTCGAGGGCGCGCACTACCGGAGGGACATCGCAGCCCGCGAGGGCGCAGCAGTGGAGGCACGATGAGCGCCCTGGTCGCCGTGATCATGGGTTCGACCTCGGACGAGGAGCGGATGGCTGGCTGCGGCGAGCTACTCGATCGCTTCGGCATCGAGTACGAGCAGCACGTGATGTCGGCGCACCGCACGCCCGACAAGGTCGCGGAGTTCGCCCGTGGTGCGGCCGATGCGGGCATCGAGGTGATCATCGCCGGTGCCGGCGGGGCTGCCGCTCTGCCCGGCGTCTGTGCCGCATACACCGCGCTGCCGGTGATCGGCGTACCGCTCGACTCATCGGCCCTCGGAGGCGTCGACGCGCTGCACGCGATCGTGCAGATGCCGCCCGGCGTCCCAGTGGCGACGATGGCCGTCGGATCGTGGGGGGCGCGCAACGCCGCCGTCTTCGCCGCGCAGGTGCTCGCGCTGGGCCACGACGACGTGACGGCCGCGCTCAAGACCTACCGTGACGAACAAGCGAACCGCTGACCGAACAGGAGAGGAACGATGGCCGAACCTCGATCCCGCAGCTACGACGACCTCAACCCGGTCGAGATGTTCCCCGGCGTCGTACGTCGCACGCTCGTCTCCGGCGACAATCTCACGCTGGTCGAGGTGCGCATCGCGCCGGGCTCGGAGGTGCCGGAGCACGTGCACCCGCACGAACAGGCGGGCCACGTCGCCTCCGGGCGCGTGAGCTTCCGCATCGGCACCACGGAGCACGAACTCGGCCCGGGCGACTCCTACCTGATCCCGGGCGACATGCCGCACTACGTTCAGGCCGTCGACGCCGTGACGCTGATGGAGGTCTTCTCACCGGCCCGCGAGGAGTTCGCAGATGACTGATAGGCGCCGTTCATGATCCCGCGCTACAGCATTCCCGAGCTGACCGAGATCTGGATCGACGAGTTCAAGTTTCAGCGCTGGCTCGATGTCGAGATCGCCGTCACGCAGGCGTGGGCGGAGGCGGGTGTCGTACCGGCCGAGGACGCCGAGCTGATCGCGAAGAACTCGCGCATCAACGTGCCCGACATCATGCGCTACATCGACGAGACACATCACGATGTGACCGCCTTCCTGCGTTCCGTCGCCGACTCGCTGGGTGAGGAGTCGCGCTGGGTGCACCACGGCCTCACTTCCTCTGACATGTGGGACACCGGGACGAGCCTGCAGATGGTCGCGGCCGCCGATGTGCTGTCCGGCCTGCTCGGCCGGCTGAAGGCCGCCGTCTCCGCGAAGGCCCTCATTCACAAGGACACGATCTGCGTCGGCCGCACGCACGGCGTCCACGCAGAGCCCACGACCTTCGGCCTCAAGCTCGCCGTCTGGGTGAGCGAGATTGAGCGTCACGAGGAGCGGCTGGCGATGGCGCGCGAACAGGTCGCGATCGGCCAGATGAGCGGCCCCGTTGGCACCCACGCGACGGTGCCCCCAGCGATCGAGGAAGATGCCTGCAACCGCCTCGGCCTGACCGTCGCCGCGGTGACGACGCAGGTGTTGCAGCGCGACCGCCACGCCTTCTACCTCTCGGTGATGGCTGGCATCGGCGCGTCGCTGGAGAAGTTCGCGACGGAGATTCGCGGCCTTCAGCGCACCGAGATACTGGAGGCCGAAGAGCCGTTCTCCACCGGGCAGACCGGGTCATCCTCGATGCCACACAAACGCAATCCGGAACTCTGCGAGCGCGTCGTCGGGCTCTCCCGCACGCTGCGCGGTTACGCGACGGCGGGGCTGGAGAACGTCGCACTCTGGCACGAGCGCGACATCTCGAACTCCGGCGCGGAGCGGATCACGCTGCCGGACTCGACCGGCCTGCTGGCGTACATGCTGCACATCTTCAGCGGCGTGATGGAGGGGCTGGTCGTCTACCCGGAGCGGATGCAGCGCAACCTCGAACGCACACTGGGCCTCGTCTTCTCGCAGAAGGTGATGCTGGCGCTGATCGAGAGCGGGCTCTCCCGCGAGGGTGCGTACGCGATCGTGCAGCGCCACTCCATGGTGTCGTGGGAGCAGGAGACCCCGTTCCGAGGGCTGCTCGATGGTGACAGCGACGTCACCGAGCGGCTGAGCATGGAGCAGCTCGACGCGATCTTCGACTACAACGCCTACCTCATACACATCGACGAATCGTTCCGGCGCATCGGACTGCTGAACTGATGCGGCGAGCACTGAGGGAGGCGCGATGACCGCCAGCGTGATGATGGACAGCCGGGCCCCTGCCGGGATCGAACGCACCCACCGAGGCAAGGTTCGCGACATCTACGAGCTGCCGGGCGACCGCCTGTTACTCGTCGCCACGGACCGCGTCTCCGCCTTCGACGTGGTGCTGGCGAACGGCATCCCGCGTAAGGGTGAGGTGCTGACGCGCACCTCCGCGTTCTGGTTCGAACACACCTCGGCGGTCGTGC
>DASCRM010000034.1:0-14064 GCA_034406555.1 Dehalococcoidia bacterium
TCTTCACGGGGATCGGGCTGGCGTGCAATTCGGCCAGGCTCGCCTCGTGTGCTCGGAAGCCGTCGCGCCGGTGGATCAGCGTGATCTCGCTCGCCCAGTCGCGGAGGTTGAGGCACCAGTCGACGGCCGTGTCGCCGCCGCCGACGATCAGGATGCGCTTGCCCCTGAAGGGTCGCTTGTCCTTCACGAAGTAGTGGATGCCGCTGTTTTCATTCTCGGCGATCGCCTCGATCCTGTTGGGCACGAACGCGCCGATGCCGCCGCTGACCACGACCGTGCGGCTGAGGTGACGGCCGGTACCGTTCTCCATCTGCCAGACGGCCTCGCCCTCGATCTCGACGCGTCGCAGGTCGTCGATGCGCTGCTCGTAGACGAACTCCGGCTGGAAGAGGGCACACTGCTCCATGAGCAGGGCGACGAGGTCCTTGGCCTGGATTTTCGGGTGGCCGGGGACGTCGTAGATCATCTTTTCGGGGTAGAGCACGGCCAGCTGGCCGCCCGGCTCGGGAAGCGCCTCGAGCACCTTCGTCTTCATGTCCCGCAGACCGGCGTAGAACGCCGTGAAGAGCCCCGTGGGCCCCGCGCCGACGATTGTGATATCGAAGACTTCTTCGTCGTTCACCGCTTGCTCCAGGGGATGCCAGCCGCACTAAGAAGATCGTACGCCTGATCGGAATCGTCGGGTGGACTCCGGCTCACCCATAGGGCGGGCTGGGGAGACGGATGCGAAACTATCCTCTTATCTCAACGCGCAGGACCAAGCCGGGGTTACCCGTGACCTTGCACGAAGCTCGCCGGGCGCAGGTGCTGGCTAGAGGTCCTTGTAGCGGAAGTGCCAGATCGAGGCGAGCACGGCGAGCCCCGAGAGGCTCATGAAGACGATCAACACCCGCACCTGATCCGATGCCGGGGTCTCGCCACGGAAGGTGCGCGGGAGGTCGCTGATCACGGCTGTCGTGCTCATCCATTCCAGGCCCATGAACTGCAGGACCACGCCGGATATCAGCACACCGACGACCAGCAACAGCACGGCGAAGAGCACGTTCTGAATGATCGTGGAGAGGGTGATCCCCAGCGTCGTGAGGAAGACGAGCAGCGAGGCCACCATCAGCAGCCCCGTCACCACTCCCGCGACCGTCGCGTCGGCAACTGCGTAGCGCATGATCATGTAGCTGAATGGCACCATCACGACGACGTAAATCGCCAGCGTGACGCCCAGCCGGGCCGCGATCTTGGCGGCGATGTACTCCGTGCGGGTGACGGACTTGGAGAGGATCGAGTCGACGATGATCCCCGCCTCACCGCTGACGGCACCCACGGCGAGCACGCCCACGGCAATAGCCGAGAACGGCGCGTAGACCGCGGCTGTGTACGCCGCCAGTGTCTCGGAGGCGAGCTCCTCCTCGTTCGCTGCGACGACGACGAGGAAGAAGGCCGGTATCGCCAGCAGGGCGACCCAGCTTCGGACGAGCCAGGAGCGGGCTAGCTGATCAACGTCATAGCGCAGGATCGCCAGGAACGCCTGCATCTACTACCTCCGGCTCTTCAACGAAGTCGGGTGCTGGTACGCTGCTTCCGCCCCTGCGGGTTCCGGCGACGGTCTGGGCTGCGGCCCACGCCGCGGCGCGCAGGAAACCGCGTGTGCGGTCCTCCTCGAGCCGGGTGAGGAAGGCCTCTTCGATCTCGTCGGCGCCGGTGTTGATGTGCAGCAGTTCGACGCCGGTGCGATCGACAAGTTCCAGCACGCGGGTGATGTAGATCGGCAGCGCTTCCGTGCCCAGGAAGGTGATGCGGAACTCCGCGCCCAGTCGCTCCAACTGGATCGAGCCGATCTCGTCCAGCGTCGGGATCTGGCCCTCGAAGGCGGTGGTGTTGCCCTCGATCTCCACGGAGATTGTTCCTTGGCGCGCGAGCCGCCGCATCTCCGTCATCGGCCCGGTGTAGATCAGCCGACCCTGCGAGATGATGCCGACGTCCGTACAGACGCGTTCGACATCGCCGAGGATGTGCGTCGCGATGATGATCGTGCGGTCGAGGCCCGAGAGCTCGCGGATCAGTTCGATCGTCTGCTTACGGCCGGACGGGTCGAGGCCCGAGGTTGGCTCATCGAGGATCAACAGCTCCGGGTCGTTGAGCAGCGCGGCGGCGATGCCCAGCCGGGTGCGCATGCCGTCTGAGAAGCCTTCGATGCGTTGAGAGGCGGCACCGGTGAGGTCGACGGCCTGCAGCAGCCGTGCGAGCTGGATGTGCGTCTGCTCGCCAGACATCCCGGAGATCGAGCCGACGAACTGCAGGTATTGGATCGGTGTGAGGTTGCGCGGAAAGTTCGGGTTCGTCGGCAGGTAGCCGATGCGACGCCGCAGGTCGGCGCGCTCCGCCGTCATTTTCTCGCCGAAGACGCGCACGGACCCGGCCGTCGGACGCTGCAGGCCGAGCAGCAAGCGGAAGGTGGTCGACTTGCCCGCCCCGTTCGGACCGACGAGGCCGAAGACCATCCCTTTTTCCACGTTCAGATCCAGCGCGTTCAACGCGATGTACCGGTTCTGAAAAGTTTTCGTGAGATCAGATGTCTCGACGAGTCGCATCGAGGTCCTCCGCCGCGCAGAGCATCTTATCAACGCGCGGGGCTCGAAGGGTAGCGTTTCTGACGCAAGTCTTTGGTACATAAGGGTTTCTCCCTACTCCCGGTTGTCTACACTCGGCTGTGATGCAACGAATACTGCTGATCTCCGATAGCACTGCGCACGCCGCTGCAGCCGAGTCCGCGCTGCGGCTGGATGCCCACGCCGTGCGCACCGAGCTGACGGTGGAGCGCGGGCTGCTGGCGGCTCGCGAGTGGAAGCCAACGCTGCTGCTGCTCGACCTCGGCATCGGGCTCACGGCGGGTGGACTGGCAGCGCTGCAGCGCGATCAGCACGTGCGAGACGGGCTGGCGGTGATCGCAATCGCCGCCCCGCAACAACTGGCGCTCGTCGGCCCCGGCGTCGCCGTCGATGACGTGATCCTGCCGCCGCTGGATGAGGACGAGCTGCGCGCGCGCGTCGGCCGCGTGCTCTGGCTGCACGCCGGCGCCGACGACGGTACCGTGCTGCGCCGCGGCTCGCTGGCGATCGACGTGGAACGCTACACCGTGACGGTGGACGCGGAGGTCGTCGACCTCACCTACAAGGAGTACGAACTGCTGCGCTTCCTGGCCAGCAACCCCGGCAAGCCGTTCACCCGTGAGGCGCTGCTCAACCAGGTGTGGGGCTACGACTACTACGGAGGCTCGCGCACGGTCGATGTCCATGTGCGCCGCATCCGCGCGAAGATCGAGCGTCACGAGCAGTTCATCGAGACGGTGCGTAACGTCGGCTACCGCTTCGTCGACCTCCCTACTCGCGCGCGGCACGAGTAACGGGCCGGGCGCGGCGGTCGCATCGACAGTGGCCTGATGGCGCTGCGTGTGGTATTTGATGCTGGCCCCAATTCGACGGCAGGTGCCGTCGGGGGCGGTGAAACATGCTCGTAACAGCGGGGTAATCCACGAGAAACGGCGCATCGGTACGGTCTAGGGGCCGTGAGACCGATCATGGTGTGCGATGTCCAAGAGCGGATGTGCCGCGGCTCCGGAGCGAGCGCGGCCGACAGGGGAGGTACCTGATGACGGTGCAAGAGCTGCTGAAGCTAATCGAAGGCAACGGCGTGACCCGCGTCGACCTCCGGGTGAGCGACCTGCTGGGCCGGTGGCAGCACTTCACGGTGTCACCGGATCAGGTCAAGGAAGACCTGTTTGAGAACGGCAGTGGGTTCGACGGCTCCAGCCTGCGAGGCTTCCAGGAGATCCACGAATCCGACATGTTGCTGATGCCAGACATCGAGAGCGCCCGCATCGACCCGATCCCCGCGGCATCGACCGTTGCGATGATCTGCTCGGTGATGGACCCGATCACGCGCGAGCGCTACACCCGTGACCCGCGCAACGTCGCTCGCAAGGCGGAAGAGTACCTCGCGTCGACCGGCATCGCCGACCTCGCGTACTTCGGGCCGGAGGCGGAGTTCTTCATCTTCGATGAAGTGCTCTACCAGCAGGGCGGCAACCAGGCCTTCTACTACATCGACTCGGCGGAATCGCACCTGAACAGCGGCCGCGAGGACGAACTGAACCGCAATCTTGGCTACAAGATCCCGGCGAAGGAGGGCTACGCCCCGCTGCCGCCGTTCGACGACACCGCTGACCTCCGCGCCGAGATGGTGCAGGCCATGCACGCCGTCGACATCGAGACGTTCGTCGACCACCACGAGGTGGCGCCGAGCCAGCAGGAGATCGGCATCGGCAAGGCGACGATGCTCGACCAGGCGGACAAGCTGCAGTGGTACAAGTACCTCGTCCGGAACATCGCCCGACAGGCCGGCAAGGTTGCGACCTTCATGCCGAAGCCGGTCTTCGCGGACAACGGCAGCGGCATGCACGTCCATCAGTCGCTGTGGAACGGCGAGACGCCGCTCTTCTACGACAGCAACGGCTACGCCGGGCTTTCGCAGATGGCGAGGTGGTACACCGGCGGCATCCTCAAGCACGCCGCGGCGGTGCTGGCGTTCGCTGCGCCGACGACGAACTCATACAAGCGGCTGGTGCCGGGCTTCGAGGCGCCGGTCAACCTCGTCTACTCGATGCGCAACCGCTCAGCGGCCGTGCGCATCTCGACCTACCGACGCGGGCTGGCCAACGAGGCGTCGGACAAGCGCATCGAGTTCCGGCCGCCGGACCCGACGGCGAACCCGTACCTGGCCTTCTCGGCGATGCTGATGGCCGGCCTCGATGGCATCCAGAACGAGGTCGACCCGGGCGACCCGATGGATCGCAACATCTACGAGATCCCGGCCGACGAGGCCGTAGGCATCCCGACTGTACCGGGTTCGCTCGAAGCTGCGCTCGACGCGCTGGAGGCCGACCACGACTTCCTGCTACAGGGCGATGTCTTCACGCAGGACATTCTGGATGCGTGGATGAGGTTCAAGCGGAACGAGGTCGCGGAGCAGGGCCAGCGGCCGACGCCGTACGAATTCGAGCTCTACTTCAACGACTAGGCTCGCCGAGCACGTTGAACAGAGGCCCCGGTCACCCGGGGCCTCTGTTCTTGTCCGGCGTTGGTGCGGGCTAGCTCCCCTGGCCTGCTTCGCGGGCACGCGGTCCGTGATCAGGTCGCCGGTCTCGACGTGGTGCTTGAGCCCGGCCAGGCTCTCGCGGAGGTTTCCGTTCATCATGCGCTTCATGATTGTCGCGCCCATCAGCGCGCCGATCGGGCCCATGCTTGTCTGGTACTCCAGCCGTGCCGTGACGATCGTGGAGTCACCTGTCGCCTCGATCGACCAGGTGGAGAGCGCCTTCCTGAGCATCGGCGCGCCTTCGATCTCGAAGCTGTAGCCGTGGCCCTCGTCCCACTCCATGGTGCGTTTGACGACGTCCGGGAAGAGCCCCTTCACCTTGCAGGCACGTTCGGGGCCGACACCACGTTCGGTACCGTCGACGCTCGCTGAGTGGTTGATCACCGGCGACCAGCGGTCGATGCCGCCGAAGTCGCTCAGGGCGCTCCAGACGCGATCGGTCGGGGCGTCGATGCTGATCCGTTGCTCGATACTCGGCACGGCGTTGCGCCTTCGTTGTCGGTCGGTCGTTGCGCCCTGCAAGGGCGCGCGTTGGGCGCGCCGCCGTCGCAGGAGCCTCCCCAGTTTCACGGGCAGAGGACGTCACTGACATGACGGGGATTACATCGCGCGAAAATGTGCGGGACGGTGAGGTCGCTCTATATCAGGCCGGCTCGTCCTCACTGTCGTCTGATGGCGTGGCTTCTTCGCCGCTGTCAGCCGGCCGCGCTTCTAAGAACTGAGGGCAGGGGCAGTCACCTTCGAGAGCCGCGCACGCGCTCGCGCCCGGGTGGTCGTACCGAAAGTGCTCGCATCGGGCACAACGCGCGGTCAGCGGTGTATTCATTGTGGAGGGATAGGGCGCAGGCGGCTTAGCTGTCAACTTCAGTAGACACTGTGGATAGTGTGCAAACCTAATCTTTCCGCTCAACGAATGCAGGACAGCGGCCGCGCGATGTCTCTCTCGTCTGGACTACAGCCACCCAAGCTGCCTCACGTGATAGGTGGGGACAGGCAATTGTCGGACGGTCGACTGACCCGGAAACACGACCGTAACCTCCCGCGACTACGATCCGGGGCATGAACGGTCAGCAGGACAGCGGCTCTCGTCAGCACGTCGTTCAGGCGTGCCGTGATAACGACGTCAAATTCATCCGGCTATGGTTCACCGATATTCTTGGGCTGCTGAAGTCGGTTGCGATCACCGTCGAGGAGCTCGAGCACGCGCTCGATGACGGCATCTCGTTCGACGGCTCCTCGATCGCCGGCTTCGCACGGTCGGACGAGACCGACATGGTGCTGGCGCCGGACCCGACGACGTTCCATCTGCTGCCGTGGCGTCCTCGCGAGCAGGCTGTCGCGAGGATGTTCTGCGACGTGCTGGAGCCCAGCGGGGAGCCCTTTGCCGGTGACCCTCGCGCAGTGCTGAAGCGCACGCTCGCCCGCGCCGCCCGCGCCGGCTACACGTTCTACATCTCGCCGGAGATCGAGTTCTTCTACTTCCGCGACCAGCAAGGCACGGAGGTGCTGGACGACGGCGGCTACTTTGACCTCACCCCGCTCGATGGTGGCACCGACCTGCGGCGCGAGACGGTGCTGACGCTGGAGGAGATGGGCATCCCCGTCGCGCTCAGTCACCACGAAGCCGCGCCGAGTCAGCACGAGATCGACCTCCGCCATACCGATGCGCTGACGATGGCGGATTCGATCATGACCTACCGCCTGGTCGTGAAGGAGGTCGCACTCCAGCACGGGGTGTACGCGACTTTCATGCCGAAGCCGTTGGGCGGCGAGAACGGTTCCGGCATGCATCTGCAGCTCTCGCTCTTCCGAGGCGAGGCGAATGCGTTTTTCGACGATACCGATGAGCTGCGGCTCTCGACAGTCGCTCGACACTACATGGCGGGGCTGCTCGCGCACGCGCCCGATCTGATGCTGGTGACGAACCAGTGGGTGAACTCATACAAGCGGCTGGTGCCGGGGTTCGAGGCGCCGACCTACGCGACGTGGTCGCCGAAGAACCACGCCGATCTGCTGCGGGTGCCGGAACACAAGGCCGGGGCGGAGCTCTCCACGCGGGTCGAGTACCGCGTGCCGGATGCGGCCTGCAACCCGTACCTGGTGCTGGCGGCGGTGCTCTCGGCGGGCCTCGATGGCATCGAGCAGGAGATCCCGCTCGTGACTGCGGTCGAGCGTGATGTGCGTGAGTTCTCTGCCGAGACGCTCGAGCAGCGAGGAGTGCGACGCTTGCCGAACTCGCTAGGTGAGGCCGTCGATGCCTTCGGAGCCTCGCAGTTTGCGCTTGAGGTGTTCGGCGAGCAGGTCGTGGAATCGCTGCTCGCGAACAAGCGGCAGGAGTGGGCGGAGTACCGCTCCCAGATCACTCAGTTCGAACTAGACCGCTACCTGAGCGTGCTCTAGCCGGCGTTCGCCGGTTGCATCGGTTCGACGGCCGCTTAGCGCAGGTGGATCACGTTCGCCGTGATGTAGCGGGCGAGGTCGGAGACCAGGTAGAGGATCACGTTCGCCACTTCCTCCGGTTCGACGATGTGGATCAGGTCGGGTCGCCGTTCCACCGTCTCGCGCACGGCGTCGGTGACCCAGCCGGTGTCGGTCACGGGCGGATAAACCACGTTCGCCGTGACGCCATGCGAGGCGAGTTCGAAGGCCGCGGACATCGTGTAGTTCTGGAGCGCTGCCTTCGCCGCCCCGTACGTGACCTCGCCGGGGAAGCCCTCCGGACCGCCCGAGGTGAGGGCGATGATGCGCCCCCACTCGCCATCGCGCTGGAGGTGCCGCGCAGCGAACTCGGAGGTCATCAGCGCCGCCCCGCGCCCATCGACTGCGAACTGTTCGTCGAACGTCTCAGCCGAGACTCGCTGCAGGTTGCGCCCCATGTGGTCGGACGTCTGCGCGGTGAAGGTATCGGCGAGCCAGCTCGTGGCGTTGTTGATGAGGATGTCGACCGCCCCGAACGCGGCCTCGGCGGAGTCGAACAGGCGCGGAATCGAGTCTGAGTCGGCGAGATCGGCCTCGACCGCGGACGCAGATCCGCCGGTCGCCTCGACCGCTTGCACCACGTCGTCGGCGGTTGAGGCGCGGTTGGTGCGGTAGCGCTGGGGGATGCCGGGGTCGGGCTCATCGTCGACCCGCAGGAAGCTGATCAGCACGCTCGCGCCTGCGCCGGCGAGCGCCTTCGCCGTAGCCGCGCCGATGCCGTGGTTCGCCCCGGTGACGATCGCGACATGCCCGCTGAGGTCGACATCGGGTGCGGGAGTCGGGGGAGCGGTCGGGTCTGCCGGTAGGGACATCGGACGCTCCGTCGCAGGCTGGTGCGCGTGCCGAGCAGGCGAGGGGCATTGTCACACACGCCGCGTTTGCGGCATCTCAGCTTCGATCGCGGTGCCGCCCCCCTCGCTGTTGGGGTATGCTGCCGCGGCGACTCCACGGGGAGTGCGCGCGAAGGAGGTACATATTGGCTGACCAACAGGACATTCAGGCTACCGACGAGGAGAAGGCCCGCGTCAAAGAGATGCAGGAAGCCGTCGGCAAGCCGGGCAACCCATCCAGCTCGGAAGTGACATCGACGGATATTCGGCTCTTTGCCCGGGCGGTCGGTTACACAAACCCGATCTATTTTGATGAGGCAGAGGCGAAGAAGCAGGGCCATCGCGCGCTGCCGGCCCCTCCCGGCTACACCGGCCGGCCCGTATTCAACCCGAACGCCGCAGGCGGTGGTGGTGGAGGTGGGCGCGACCCGCTGTTCCCGAACGGCCTGAACGGTGGCACTGAGGTTGAGCCCGTCGCCCAGATCTACGCCGGCGATGTGCTGACCAGCGTCAGCAGCGCCACCAGCATCGAGCTGATGCCGAGCCGCGCCTACAAGCGCATGATTGTGCGATCGACTGAGACCGTGTACACGAACCAGGACGGTGAAGTCGTCGCGAAGACGCGCGGCACCGGCATCTCCTACTAACCGGGAAGGAAACGACGATGGCTGACCAGACGTACTGGGACGATATCGAAGAGGGCGCCGAGATCGCGCTCGAGAACGAGGAGATGAGCTCGCAGCGGCTCGTCGTGTGGGCCGCGGCCTCCGGCGACTTCTACCAGATTCACTACGACGACAGCTTCGCGAAGAACAACCAGCTCCCGGACATCATCGTGCACGGCGCGCTGAAGGGGATGCTGATCGGCCGCCTGCTCGATGAGTGGATCGGCAGCGATGGCCGCATCGTCAACTGGGGCGTCTCCTACCGGGGCATGGACCCGGCGCGTGAGCCGCTGAAGGTGTGGGGCACGGTGACGAAGAAGTATGAAGAGGACGGCGAGGGCCTGATCGACCTCGATGTGGGCGTCGCGCAGGCGGACGGCAAACAGACGACGCCGGGCACCGCGACGGTGGCGCTGCCGAAGAAGTAGCTTCGACGCCAGAGCGCAGAGAAGAAGAGACCGGGCCGTGAGGCCCGGTCTCTTTGTGTCCGGTCAGCTGCGCGCCTGGCGTGCTACGTCAGCGCGAGCACCGCGGCGGCGCGGTCCGCGATGGTGAAGAGCGGCCCCGCGTACACGCCGACGAAGACCATTGCGAGTGCCAGCACACCGGTGGCGACGTAGCCGGCCGGTGAGAGCCGCCAGCGGGCGCCTTCACCCTCCGCAGGCTCCTGGAGGTACATGCGGCGAATCACCTGCAGGTAGTAGTAGAGCGAGATGGTGCTGGCAATCATCGCCACGGTCGTGAGCCAGAGGAATCCGCCGGATGCCGCGGCCTGGAAGAGGATGAACTTGGTCACGAAGCCCGCGAGCAGCGGCATGCCTGCGAGGGAGAACATGCCGGCGGCGAGCACCATCGCGAGGTAGGGGTTGGTCTCGGCCAGCCCTCGGAAGTCGTCCAGCTCTTCCTTGCCGGTGCGGTTGTGGAACGCGATCACGGCGGCGAAGACGGTGAGGTTGGTGATCAGGTAGCCCGCCATGTGTACGAGCAGGGCAGAGGCGGAGGCGTCCGAGATCGTCGTGATCGCCATCAGCATGTACCCGACCTGCCCGATCGAGGAGTAGGCGAGCAGCCGCTTGATGTTGGTCTGCTGGAGCGCGATCAGGTTTCCGCCGACCATCGTCATCGTCGCCAGCGCGGCCATGATCCACTGCCAGTCGTCGATCACCGGCAACAGCGGCCCGGCGAAGAGGCGCAGCAGCAGCGCGAAGGTCGCAGCCTTCGAGGTGGCTGAGAGGTATGCCGTGATCGGCAGCGGAGCGCCCTCGTAGGCGTCGGGTGTCCACATGTGGAATGGAACCGCGGAGGCCTTGAAACCGAGTCCGGCGATCAGCAGCGTGAGGCCCAGCAGCAGGGCGAGCGAGAAGTCGGCCGTGCCGCCTGCGAAGGCGGTGGCGATCGCGTCGTAGGAGGTCGAGCCGGCGGTGCCGTAGATCAGGCTCATGCCGTAGAGCAGCATCGCGGAGGCGACCCCGCCCAGCAGCACGTACTTCAGCCCGGCCTCGGCGGAACGCGGGTCGTTCTTCGCCAGCGTGACGGCGACGTAGAGCGAGAAGGAGAGCAGCTCGATCGAGATGTACGCCGTCAGCAGCTCACGGGCGGCGGCCATGTAGATGGCGCCGATCGTGGAGAGCAGCAGCAGCGCATAGAACTCGCCGGGGTTGCTGATGTGCTTCTCGACGTACTCGTAGCCGCTGACGATCACCGTGAGCAGCACGAGCGTGAAGAGCACGCGGAAGAAGGTCGTGTAGTTATCGACCGCGATCACGTCGGCGAACGACTTCACGCCGTCGATGTAGAACAGCGCCGCGACTCCGGCCGCGATCGCACCCAGCGCGGCGATGCCCGGCACCATCCTGCGGCTGACGCCGAGCTTCTTGCGGAAGAGGTCGACGAAGAGCACGACAATCGCCGTGCCCGCGAGGATGAACTCCGGGATCAGTAGCGAGTACTCGAAGTTCAGGTCGCTCACAGTGTCACCCCGGGAATGGTCGCGGCGATCGTCGCCGAGACGCGGTCAACCCACCACGAGGGCCACAGCCCGAGCAGCAGAATCGCGGCTACCAGCAACGTGGCGGCTGCGCGTTCTGCGATTGTGATGTCCTTCAGACCCGTCCAGCGCTCGTTGACCTCGCCGAAGAAGGCGGTGGCGAACATGCGCAACAGGTAGGTTGCCGTGATCGCGGCGGTCAGTACGGCGAGCCCACCGACGACGGGGTAGGCGCGGAAGGCGCCGATGAAGATGTGCACCTCCGCGATGAAGCCGGAGAGCCCGGGCAGTCCGAAAGAGGCGAGACCGGCAATCACGAAGAAGATCGCCCAGATCGGCATCACGCGCGCCATGCCGGAGAAGTTCGAGATGTCGCGGTTGTGCGCCTGGTCGTACATCCCACCGATCAGCAGGAAGAAGAGGGCGGTCATCACTCCGTGGGCGAACATCTGGAGCACGGCCCCGCTCATCCCGATCACGTTCATCGTGCCCAGTCCGACGAAGACGTAGCCCATGTGGGAGACGGATGAGAATCCGGTCATCAGCTTCAGGTCGTCCTGGCGCAGCGCCGAGATCGCCCCATAGAGTGCTCCGCTGATGCCCAGCACGATCAGGCCCGGAGCCCAGAACTCAGCACCCTCCGGCAGCATCTGGAAGCCGAGCCGGATCACGCCGAAGGCACCCAACTTCATCAGCACGCCTGCGTGCAGCATGGAGACTGCCGTCGGTGCGGCGGCGTGGCCGTCGGGCGACCACGGATGGAACGGGAAGAGGCCGGCCAGCGTGCCGCAGCCGATCGCGACCAGCGGGAACAGCAGCAACTGGGTGTTGCGGTCGATGCCCGCGGCGTCGTCGATGAGCAGCTCCATGTCGAAGCTGCCGATACCTGTAGCGGAGACGATGCCGAAGATGCCGGTGAAGATCAGGATCGATCCCGCCAGCAGCATCATCATCAGCTTCATCGCGCCGTATTCCCGGCGTGTTGAACCCCAGACGGCGATCAGCAGGTACATGGGCAGCAGCGCCAGCTCGTAGAAGAAGAACCAGACGAAGAGGTCGATCATCACGAAGGTGCCGAAGACGCCCGCGACGAGGATGTAGAGCAGGATGAAGAAATCCTTCAGCCGGTAGTCGATCTTCCAGGGGACCCACGTGCCGGCCAGGATCACGGTGCCGGTCAGCAGCACCATCACGGCGGCGATGCCGTCGACCCCGACCTTGAGCTGAATCGCGTTCGGGCCGAGCAGCCCGGCGTTTTCGATCCAATCCCACGCACGCACGCCCTGGAACTGGGAGGTCGCCTCGAAGTCGTAGCGGACGAAGACGTAGAGCGAGAGCGCGAACATCACGAGGCTGGAGACGCCGGTGAGACTGATGATCGCGCCACGTTCGCGTGACGGGACGACCATCAGCAGCAGCGCGCTTGCCAGCGGCACCAGGAACAGTGCGAGCAGGACGTAGCCGTCGTCTGGTGTCATCGCACCCTCTCGCTAGTTCCCGCCGAAGGCGACGAGCGCGATGGCAATCATGCCAACCGCCATAGCCAGCGCGTAGTTCGGGATTCGGCCCGTCTGCAGGAACTTCAGCCGCAGTCCGAGGTAGCCGAGGCTCTGTGCGCTGCCGTCGACGCCGGTCTCGTTCACGACCTTCTTGTCGAACCAGGCGACGATGCTCGCCAGCCCCACTACGACGCGGTTGACGGTCGCCTCGTAGAGGTGGTCGATGTAGTAGCGGTTGACGGCCAGCTGGTGCAGCTCGGGCGCCCACTGGCGCGCTCGCTCGGCCCTCGCGGCGGTGCCCCACCAGTAGACGAAGCCCAGCGCGATGCCGATCAGCGAGGAGATTGTGGCGCCGATGGCGATCGTCTCCATCAGCTCGTATGCGTGCCCGTGTTCGCCGCTGAAAACGATCTCGCCGATGCCGCCGTGGAATCCGAGCGCGGACCCGATACCGTCGAGGGCGAGGAAGCCGGCGACCACCGCGAGCCCGGCGAGTAGCAGTAGCGGCAGCGTCATCACCGGCGGCGACTCGTGCGCGTGGTCGTGTGCACGTCGGTTCTTCGGCTCGCCGAAGAAGGTCAGCAGCACCAGCCGCGTGGAGTAGACAGCGGTGAGCATCGCGGTGGCGGCGAGCACGATGTAGGCGAACGCCGGAGCGCCACCCTCGGCGGCGATCAGAATCTCGTCCTTAGACCAGAAGCCTGCCAGCGGGAAGATGCCGGCGAGCGCGAGCGCGCCGATCGTGAAGGTGATGGTAGTGATCGGCATCTTACGATGCAGGCCACCCAGCTGCTCGACGTCCTGCTCGTCGGTGGCGTGAATCACCGAGCCGGAGCCGAGGAAGAGCAGCGACTTGAAGAAGGCGTGGGTGAGCAGGTGGAACATCGCCGCCGTCACCGCGCCGAGGCCCAGCGCCACGAACATGAAGCCGAGCTGCGAGACCGTCGAATACGCGAGCACGCGTTTGATATCGCTCGTGACCAGCCCCATCGTCGCTGCCATCACGGCCGTCAACAGGCCGATGTAGAGCACGACATCGCGGGCGATCAACACTTCGTCGAAGACGGGCATCATGCGGGCGACCAGGTAGACGCCGGCCACGACCATCGTCGCAGCGTGGATCAGCGCGCTGACGGGAGTGGGGCCCTCCATTGCGTCGGGCAGCCAGACGTGGAGCGGGAACTGCGCCGATTTGCCTGCCGCGCCCGCGAAGAGGAAGAGCATCGTGATCGTGAGGTACTTCTCGTCGAAGCCGCCGGAGGTGGCGAAGGCGATGATCTGCTGGATGTCGAAGGTGCCGGCCCCGCGCCAGAGCAGGATGATCGCGATCAGCAGACCGACATCGCCGACACGCGTGGTGATGAACGCCTTCTTCGCAGCCTCGGCGGCCGACTGCTTCTCCCACCAGAAGCCAATCAGCAGGTACGAGGCCAGGCCGACGCCCTCCCATGCGAGGT
>DASCRM010000035.1:0-13369 GCA_034406555.1 Dehalococcoidia bacterium
GCACGATCGTCTCCGACATTCCCGGCACGACGCGCGATGCGATCGACACCCCGTTCGAGTTCGAAGGCACCTCGATGCTGCTCGTCGACACCGCGGGTATTCGCCGTCGCGGCCGCATCGCGCGGGGCATCGAGCGACACTCGGTGCAGCGAGCGGAGGCGGCGATCGACCGCGCGGACGTCGTCGCGCTACTGATCGACCAGACGGAGCCGGCGGTCGCGCAAGACACCCACATCGCGGGATACGTCACGGAGCAGGCGAAGGGGCTGATGCTGGTCGTCAACAAGTGGGATCTCGCGGAGCGGCCCGGCGAGCGGGTCGAATTCGCCCGCCGGATCGACTACCGCTACCGCTTTGCGCCGTGGGCGCCGGTGCTGTTCACTTCCGCGCTCAAGAGCGAAGGTATCCGCGATGTACTCGAGATGACGGTGCATATCGAAGAGGTGCGCAACCGGCGCATCAACACGGCGAAACTGAACACGGTGATGCAACGAGCGATGGCCGAACACTCGCCGCCGACCGTCCGGCACCGTCGCCTGAAGCTGATGTACGTCACACAGGCGGACGTTGCGCCGCCGACTTTCGTCTTCTTCGTCAACGACCCGGCGCTGGTGCACTTCTCCTACGAGCGTTACATCGAGAACAAGTTGCGCGAGGAGTTCGAGTTCGAGGGGACGGCGATCAAGCTGGTCTTCCGGGCTCGCTCCAGTGACCGGCACGAGCAGGAGGAAGCATGACGGTGGATGCAGTTGCCGCGGTCGTCGCGGGCGCGCTGTTCGGCTACCTCATCGGCTCGATCTCGCCGGGGCTGCTGATCGGGCGGCTCTACGGCGTCGATGTACGTGACTTCGGCTCCGGCAAGACGGGGTTCACGAACACGCTGCGCTCGGTCGGCGTGCTTCCGGCGATCGTGGTGATCACGGCCGACATCCTGAAAGGTACTGCTGCGGTGCTGGTCGGCAGCCAGTTGCTGGATGAACCGTGGGCGGCCGCGCTCGGTGGCATCGCCGTCGTCGCTGGCCACAACTGGCCGCTCTTCACTGGCTTCCGAGGTGGGCGAGGGGTCGCGACGGCGTTCGGCGCGTTCATGGCGATCGATCCGGTCGCTGGAATGCTGGTGCTGGCAGCATCAACACTGATTCTCGCGGCCACGCGCTACATGTCGCTGGTCTCGGTGACCGCCGTGCTCGCCGGGGCGATCATCCTGGTCGTGCGCGCGCTGAGCGACGTGGTGCCGATGGAGTACATCGCATTCGGTGTCGTCGTCGCGACGACGATCGAGGTCAGCCACATCGGCAACATCCGCCGCCTGACCGCCGGCGAGGAGCCGAAGCTAGGGCAGGGCGGGTCGCGGAGACAGCAGTCAGAGACGTGACGTCCGAGCCGGTTGAGCGTGCCGCTGTCATCGGCTCCGGCGCATGGGGCACGACGCTCGCCATCCTGCTTGCCCGCAACGATGTGGCAACCACGCTCCTGACTCGCACCGAGGACGAGGCAGTCCGTCTGCGCGAGACGCGTGAGAACGCACATCGGCTGCCCGGCGTGTCGTTCCCCGACGCGATGGCGGTGAGCGCAGACTCCTCGATACTCGCGGACGCGCAACTGGTGGCGATCGCCGCGCCATCGCGCAGCTTCGCCGCGAACCTCGCCGCGACGGCCCAACACATTGCCGAGGGCGTGACCGTGGTGAGCGCGACGAAGGGCATCGACTTCGAAACCGGGCGGCGGATGTCAGAGCTGCTTGCGGAGGCGGTGCCACAGTGCAAAGTCGCCGTGCTCTCAGGGCCGAACCTCTCGGCAGAGCTGGCCGCGGGGCTGCCCGGCACGACCGTGCTGGCATCGACCGACGCCCCGCTTGAGCAGGTGCGTGCGGCGTTCCACTCCGGCAGTTTCCGCGTCTACACGAGCAGCGATGTGATCGGCGTGGAGCTGGGTGGGGCGCTGAAGAACGTGATCGCGATCGCTGTCGGGGCTGCGGAGGCGCTGAGGCTGGGCAACAACGCGAAGGCCGCGATCGTCACGCGTGGGCTGGCGGAGATCACACGCCTCGGCGTCGCCGCGGGCGCCGACCCGCTGACGTTTCAGGGGTTGGCCGGCATTGGCGACCTCGCCACGACCGCGTTCAGCCCGCTCTCGCGCAACCGCCGGCTCGGCGAACTGACCGCGAGGGGCGCGACGCTGGACGAGGTCCGCGCGCAGCTCAATGGCACCGCCGAGGGTGCAGATACGATTCCCGCCGCTCTTCGGCTCGCCGCTAGTCTGGGCGTCGAGATGCCGATCACCGAGGGGCTGCATGACGTGTTCTTCGACGGCGTCGCATTCGCCGATGCGGTCGCGGCGCTGATGGAGCGCGATCCCACATCCGAGCTCGAAGCGCGCGGTGCTACGAGCTGAGGGCTCGACTGACTGCACGCGGACGATTGTTACACTGGCGATCGGAGGCCCCGGATCATGCCGATCGACGAACCCGACCTCGACTCGCTCGAGGATGACGAACCCGCCTCGTCCTTGCCGCCGCCGTCCGAGGTGATCGCAGAAATCGCCGCGGGGACGGCCGATGTCAGCTCGGAGCGCCTGCGGGCGCTCTCCGAGCCGGACGACGCCACGCTCGCCTCGTTCGTTGCGCTTTGGCCTCAACTTGCCGAGCAGCGCCGCCGCGACGTGCTGGCGTGGCTGGAACGGCTGGCCGAAGACGACGTGACGCTGGACTTCCACCGCATCCACCTCACGGCGCTGCGCGACCAGGATGCGGCCACGCGCATCCTCGCTGTGCGTGGCCTCTGGGAAGAAGAGAAGCTCGAGTACATGCACCTGCTGATCGGCCAGGTGCGTGACGACCCTGAAGCGACCGTGCGCGCGGCGGTGACGGACGTGCTGGGCCAGTGGGTGATCGCCGGAGAATTCGGCGCGCTCTCCGACGACGATGTCGATGTGCTCAGTTCGGCTCTGCGCGAGGCGATCGAGGACGAGCAGGAAGAAGACGAGGTCTCAGCACGAGCGCTCGAAGCGCTGGGCGCGAACTCGCACGAGTCGACGGCCGAGGCGATCGGCGAGGCGTACGAGGCCGGCAACCAGCGCATGCGACTCGCCTCGCTGCGGGCGATGGGGCGCAATGCCTCGGACGACTGGCTGCCGGTGCTGCTCTACAACTTCGACGACGAGGACATCGAGATTCGTGTCGCTTCAGCAAACGCGAGCGGGGCGCTTCTACTGGAGGCTGCGATTGACCCGCTCGCGGAACTGCTGGAGGACGACAGCGAGGATGTGCAGCTGGCCGCGATCGGAGCGCTCGGCGAGATCGCCGGCGATGACGCAGAGCGTGTGCTCACCGCGATTCTCGGCCGCCCGGAGATGCACCTCGTTGAGGCGGCCTCGTCCGCTCTGAACGGCGTACGGATGCTCTCGATCGACTTCGATGATCCGGGTGACGAGGGGTGAGCGACCCACAACGCAGGGATGCGACCTCGGCGGGCGGGGTCGTCTACCGGCGCAACGGCCGCGGCGTAGAGGTTGTACTGGTGAAACGTCGCGATCGCCGGGGCTGGGCGCTATCGAAGGGCACGATCGAGGCCGGCGAGACGCTGGAGCAGACGGCGCTGCGCGAGGTGCAGGAAGAGACCGGACTGGTCGTCGAGATCGTCGATCACGTGGGACAGGACCGTTACTCTTTCACCGCGTCACGCGGGAGGGTGCACATCGACAAGACGGTGCACCACTACTTGATGGAGCCGCGCGGCGGCGACTTCAGCCTGCACGATGCAGAGCATCCATCGGTCGACTGGTTTGACATCAACGAGGCGTTGCGGCAGCTTGCGTTCGGTTCGCAGCGCGTGATCGTCGAGCAGGCCGCGGAGCTGATCGAGGCGCGGGCGACCAGTGAGGAGCAGTCGTGACGGCGACGGCGTCGGAGGTGGTGGCCACGGGCGCGCTCGTGCTGATTCGCGAGAAGCGGGTCGAGGACGCCGCAGTGGATCACCAGTGGCGCAAGGATCCCGAGTTGGCCGCATACGACGCGGCGCACCCGCTGACGATGTCACTGCGTGCCTATGTCGCCACTGTCGCCGACGAGATCGAGACGCCGGTGCTGCACCGACGGTCGTACTCGATCGACACGATCGATGACGCCCTGCACATCGGCAACGTCATGTACTACGCGTACGACCGCAATCTGCGGGAGGCGGAGATCGGGATCACGATCGGCGACCGCGACTACTGGTCGCGTGGCTACGGGTCGGATGCCGTAACGGCGCTGCTCGGATACCTCTTCGACGAGATGAAGCTCAACCGCGTCTACCTGCACACGCTGACGTGGAATGACCGCGCGCAGCAGGCGTTCAAACGCGCCGGGTTCACGCCCGTACGAGAGGTGCATCGCAGCGGCTACGACTTCGTGCTGATGGAAGTCACGCGCGAGCAGTTTCTGGCGCAGCGCGCCGCCGACTGACGCCTCACGGGTCTGCGCTCGGGTGCCGGTTCAGTCGCTCGCGACTGGTCGGCCCGGCAGGTCCAGGTCGGCCGGGGGCGGCGCCGGGTTGGCGTAGCCATCGATCAGCTGAGGCACACGCTGCCGTAGCTCGCCGAGGTCCCACACGCCCGGGGTGTCGATCGTGCGGATCGCGCCTTCCTCGTGGCTCAGCGACACAGTGCCGCCTGCAACGTTGAAGACCTTGCCGTTGATGTTCCACGCCTGGTCGGTGCAGAGGTACGCGACCATCGGCGCCACGAACTCCGGACCGCGCATCGGCGGTGGGCCGCTCGGCTCCTCAGTCGCGCGCCCACCGGCGGAGATGCCGGAGCTGGCACGCATCTGGCGCGCCGAGTCGGGCACCGTCTGCGTCATCCTCGTTGCCGCGCCGGGGGCGATCGAGTTCGCCGTCACGCCGTAGCGGCCGAGGTCGCGAGCGAGGCAGCGGGTCATGCCCGCGATCGCCGCCTTCGCGGCACCGTAGTTCGCCTGGCCCGAGTTCCCGCGCAGGCCGGAGCCTGACGAGAAGCCGATGATGCGACCGAAGCGCTGCTGGCGCATCAACACCGAAGCGGGCTTCGCCATGTTGAAGTAGCCATCGAGGTGGACCGCGATCACCGCGTCCCATTCTTCCTTCGACATGTTGAAGACCATGCGGTCGCGGAGGATGCCCGCCACGTGCACGGCGATGTCGATGCGACCGTAGGTGTCGATCGCCTGCTTGATCATGTTCTCGCCACCCTCTTCGGTAGCGACGCTGTCGAAGTTCGCGGAGGCAATGCCGCCCGCCGCTTCGATCTCCTTCGCGACGTCGGCCGCAGGGCCGTCGTCGCCGCCAGAGCCGTCCACATTCACGCCCGGGTCGTTGACGACCACGTTCGCGCCCTCACGCCCCAGCAGCAGGGCGATTTCGCGCCCGATACCGCGGCCTGAGCCGGTGACGACGGCTGTTCTTCCGTCCAGTGCTCCCATGTTCTCTGTCCTAACTCTCTACGTCAGAGGTGACTACGTCAGCGCCTGTGCTTCGGTGTCTCGGCCGGGCACTTCCACGTCTTCGCGTGGCGGTGCCGGGTTGTCGATCTCACGCATCAGCACGTTCTGCACGGCGTCATCGAGTTCCGTGAGCGTCCACAGGTGATCGCTCTGGATGGTGCGCATCGGCACCGGGTGAGTCCCCAGTCCGACACGGCCACCAGCGACGTGGAAGACTTGTCCGTTGATGTTCCACGCCTCGTCGGAAGCCAGGTAGGCGCACATCGGTGCGACGTACTCAGCGCCTCGGAAGCCTGTCCACGCGCTCTCCGGCGGCGGGGCGGTCTGCGATGCGGCATCTGAGATGCCGGCCTGCTGGCGCATCTGTCGCGCCGAATCCGGCACGGTCTGGGTCATCCTCGTCGCTGCGCCCGGTGCGATTGCGTTCGCGGTGATGCCGTAGCGACCCAGGTCGCGGGCGATCACGCGGGTCAGCCCCGCGACACCCGCCTTCGCAGCCCCGTAGTTCGTTTGACCGGCGTTGCCGATCAGCCCGGAGGTCGACGAGAAGTTGATGATGCGGCCGTAACGCTGCTGACGCATCAGCACCGAAGCGGGCTTGATTGTGTGGAACTGGCCGGTGAGGTGGACATCGATCACATCGCGCCACTCCTGTGCCGACATGTTGAAGACCATGCGGTCACGCAGGATGCCGGCGACGTTGCAGAGGATGTCGATGCGCCCCCACGTGTCTACGGCTTGCTTGACCATGTTCTCGCCGCCGGCCTCTTCCGAGACCGAGTCGTGGTTCGCGACGGCGATACCGCCTGCGGCCTCGATCTCGACTACGGTCTCATCGGCTGGTCCGACGTCCGCACCACTGCCGTCGACGTTGACGCCGGGGTCATTGACCACGACTTTCGCGCCCTCGGCGGCGAACAGTTTCGCCATCCCCTGGCCGATTCCTCGGCCCGATCCGGTGATGACGGCTACTTTGCCGTCCAGTACACCCATCGTGATTTCCTCTCATCCCCGCTGGAGCGGAGTGCTATCGCTGTTCTGTCCCGCCGAGCGGCGGGGGTGATCGCTTGTTGATTGCCGGCTAGCGAGCCGGCAGAACGACTCTCGCTGTGCCCGGCGTGGTTTTCTGACCGTCCGGGTTCTCGGTCCAGACATCGAGCTCGACGATGTGGTCGTCGCCGTCGACGCTCTTCGAGGTGATGATCCCCCTGCAGAGAATGTCCTGGTCCGGGTAGTCCATCCCGCGGTACGAGCAGCCGAACTCGCTGACGGTGCCCTTTGCCCCGACCCATTCGTGCAGCAACTGGCCGAGGAACGCGTTCTTCAGTGCGCCGTGGACGATGATGTTGTCCAGGCCCGTGCGCTGGGCGAACGGGATGTCGTAGTGGACCTGATAGAAGTCGCCGGAGGCGGCGGCCCACTGCACGAGCTGCTGCGTTGAGCAGTTCTTCTTCAGTTCGGGGATCGCGTCGCCTTCGTTGACGTCGTCCCAGTACACCTGGTCAGCCATTGTGATCTCCCTAGTACTGAATCAGGTTGCCGCGCATTAGCGCCACAACAACACCGTCCTGGTTCTTGAAGGTCGTTTGCCGGTAGGTGATTAGCATCGGACCGATCGAGCCCTCGCGCTCCTGGAAGTCGGTGATCTGCGAGGACGAGGTGATCACGTCGCCCGCGACGATCGGCACCAAGTACTCGTATGTGGTGCCCCCGTTGAGGATGCGCTTGTAGGGGATACCCAAGCCGCCGCCCGGCGGCCCATCGGCTCGACCGCTGCTCGGCTTATAGACGTTCGTGCCCAGATAGCCGGGAGGGGCGACCAGTCCGTCGTGCCCCTGCTTCTTCGCCTCATCTTCGTCGTAGAAGATCAGATCGTCGTATCCAACCGCGCGAGCGAACATGCGGATGCCCGTCGTCGTGACCTCGGCTGTACCGTCGGGGTTCTCGACGCCGACCACCGCTCTCATCTCGTCGGTGATGACGGATTCGGCCATGCGACTACCTCCTCAATTTGAGTGAACTGTCGACCGGATGCTGTGGCTGGCGCTGTCGATCTCGGGCACCGTAGCCCCCGATTGCCAGCGGGCGGAACGATAGTGAAGGCCAGTTCCTATGTCAACGGACGGCCCAGCCGGCGACCGTGCTGCGACGTGTCGGAGGTTCAGGCGTGGACGTGTGGGTGTTCGGCCGGGCGGTCGCGAAATTCTGGCGCACCGGCGAGCTCGCGCTCGCGTCGCTGCTCCGCTTGCTGCGCCCAGATCGCGTCGAGATCGGCGGGCACGTCGTAGTGCACGGGGTTCTCGGTGAGGTCGCCGCCGGTACGGTCAACGGGCCAGAAGCGGCCTGAACTGATCGCCTTGACCAGTTCGCGCTCGGTGGTGACGTCGGCATCGAAGAAGGTGGCGGTCTTGCCGATGTCCGTGCGCTGGTGGGAGTCGGTGCCGCCGCTGCCCGGCATGCCCATCGTCTCGGCGAGCCGCTGCGCGAAGGTATTCTCCTTCAGCGTACCGCGGCCGTTGAGGATCTCCAGCGCGGCCACGAAGCGGTACATGTCGTTCGACTCGGCCCGAGCGAGCGCGTCCAGGTACTCCTGCTCGTCGTCCCAGCGCCACGGCATCTGACGGCGGTAGGGGTGCGCCGCGATCATCACCCCATCGACATTTGCGACGTGCCCCGCCAGTTCGTGCGCGCGGTGCATCCCGTAGATGTACTCGTGCAGCCCGTAGACCAGCGCGTGACCTTCCTCGGTGTTGATCTCGATGCCTGCCCACACGGGGTAGTTGTGCCGATTCGCCAGCACACGCACGGCTTCCGGGTCCCACGCGAAGTCGTGCTCTGAGAGCACGACGGCATCGAGGCCCGCAGCCCGCGAACGCTCGATCAGGTCGTCTGGGTGCAGGAACGAGTCGTACGAGAGCGGCTGCGTGTGGGTGTGGAGGTCGATCAGCACTGCGCGGTGGGCCAACGATCTAGGTCTGCATCCCGAGTATGGGCCGCAGTCTGCTCTGGACGAAGAGCGAGGGTGGCTGCGTAGCCACCCTCGCCAATACGTTCGCTCGATGAAGCGACGATTGCGCTAGTCCGCGGTCAGGACAAGCGTTCCCGTGAACGAGAGCGATCCGCCGGTGCCGTTGACGACCAGCGACTTCGCGTTCGTCTGCTTGCCCGCGACTCCGTTCACGCCGTCCTCGGCGGTCCCGGAGAGTTGGCGGTACGACTCGATCAACAACTGCATGCCGTACATGCCGGAGTGGTTGAACGAGAGCCCGCCACCGTTCGTGTTCACCGGGAACTTGCCACCCGGCCCCGCGTTGCCGTCCGCCCACAGGCTCGGGCCCTCGCCGCGAGGCGTGAGGCCGAGCATCTCCGCCGTGATCCCGGCGGTGACGGTGAACGAATCGTAAATCATCGCCATCTCCATGTCCTCCGGCCCCATGCCGGCCATCTTGTAGGCACGGCCGGCTGAGAGGCTGGCGGAGGTGGCTGTGAAGTCCTTCATCTCAAGCATGCTGGCGTGATCCATCGCCTCGCCCGACCCGGCGATCCACACCGGCTTCGTCTTGAGGCTGTTCGCGACCGCAGCCGATGTCACCAGTACAGCGCCGCCGTGGTCACAGACCAAGCAGCAGTCGAGCAGGTTGAGCGGCCACGAGATCACGCGAGAGTTGACCACATCGTCGACCGTAATTGGACCGCCGAAGGGGTGAACGTCCTTGGAGTACATGATTGCGCGCGGGTTGAGCGTCGCCCAGTCGCGGGTCGTGACCGCAATCTGCGCGAAGTCTTCCTGCGTGGAACCCCACTGATGCATGTGCCGCGTGAGTGCGTGCGAGTACGCAGTCGGCGCACCGGCCGGCCCGTATGGGGCCTCGAACTGAGGCCCCGTCGCGTCGGGGTCGCCACCACCCCCCCCACGGCCACCGCCGCGGAACTGGGGCAACCGGCGCGACCAGCCCGGCTCGCCGTGCGTGATCACACCGATCTCGAAGATGCCGGCGTTGATCGCCGCCAGCATGTGCTGAGCCAGCACCTGGAAGGAGCAGCCGCCGATCTGGGTGGTGTCGATCCACTTGGGGTCGATGCCCAGATACTCCGCGACGTTACCTGCGACGCCCGGCGAGCCGACCGCTTCGATGTCCGAGATCTTGATCCCGGCCATCTCCGCGACGTTTCGGATCGCTTCCACGTGCAGCATCATCGAGGTCTTGGGGTTGTCTTCGAGGTAGCCGATCTCGTCCGACTCAGCGGCCGCGACGATTGCTGCTTGCTTGGAGGGGTTGTTTGGCATTGCTAGTTCTCCCCGCTACTCGACGACGCGCCAGTAGGGGACAGAGACATCGTCACTGGCCTTGTCCCACTCGATCTTGCACTTCACGCCGATCTTGATGTCTTCAGGCTTCTCGGGGTCGACGCCGCGCAGCACGGTGAACATGCGGTCACCCTCCTTGAGGTCGATGTAAGCGGAGACGAACTCGCCGTCTTCGCCCCAACCGCCTGAGCCGCGGTTCTGTACCGCGAAGGTGTGGAGGTAGCCCTCACCACTTGCCTCGAACCACTCGATGGAGCTCGAGTGGCAGAACGGGCAGATCGTCCTCGGGTAGAAGTGAACCTTGTTACAGGTCGTGCAACGAGGAAGCATCAGCTTCCCCTCTTTCCCACCGTCCCAAAAAGGCTTCGAGACGAATGGGTCGGGGTTGGGAATCGGCTTGTTATAGTCGGCCAACGGCGCTTCCTCTGCATCGCGCTCCGCGTTTATCCCCGGGAGCCGCGGGGGAGGCAGCGATGCGAGCGCGAGCCGGGCCGATCAACGAACTCAGAATGAGCCGTGGAGACGGTGTCTGAGGGCCGATTCGGCCCCAGGATCGGGTTCGCGCGTCGCTGTCACGACCGTCGCGCACTCTACGCTCGGCGCTCCGCGACGGTCAACATCGCGGCGGGGTGGACGGCGAGTGCTCGCTGGATTCGTTGAACCATGTCTGACCTCGTGCTAACTTCGCGGCGGTCTCGGGCTCGCCCGATTCTGCCGGCAGCCTACGGCCTGCCAACCCCGGCCACCGAGGGGACGCTTCGTGATTCCAGAGCAGTTCGGGCGTGTCGGCATTCTGATGCTGTTCGCGCTCTCATTTCCGGCGCTGCCCCTGATCGCTTCCCAAGTCTTCTACCGCTTCAACCTTCGCCCCGAGCACCCCGATCCGATCAAGCAAGCGACATACGAGTGCGGCGTCGAGGCCGAGGGTTCGGCGTGGGGCCAGTTCAACGCTCGCTACTACTTGTTCGCGATCGGCTTCGTGATTTTCGATGTCGAGGTCGTCTTCCTCTACCCGTGGGCCGTGCGCCACGCGGAGCTGGGGGTCGACTCGATCGTGAAGGCCGGGCTCTTTATCGGTGTGCTCGCTTTTGGCCTTGCTTATGCGTGGCGGCGCGGCGCGCTGGAGTGGCGCTAGCGATGCCCGCAGGTCCGCGACAGCTCGATGGCCACCGCGTCGCTGAACGCCTCTCCGAGGCGGTGCAGGGCGCGCTCTTGGAAGCGACCGACGAGTGGGTCGTCGTCGCGCCCGCTCGCATCGTCGATGCGTTGCGCTGGCTGCGTGACGATGCGGAATTCGACGCCGCACAGCTCTCGAACCTCTGCGCCGTCGACTATAACGACCACATCGAAATCGTCTATCATCTGCAATCGCTCGACCAGAACCACCAGATCGTGGTGAAGACGCGTCTCGAGGACCACGACGAACCCTCCGTTCCCAGCGTCTTTGGCGTCTACCAGGGCGCGCTCTTCCAGGAGCGCGAGGGGTACGACCTGATGGGCGTGAATTTCGAGGGGCACCCCGACCTGCGCCGGCTCTTCCTCTGGGAGGGTTTCCCCGGCCACCCGCTGCGCAAAGACTTCATGGGAATGCTGGATCGCACCCCGGGGCTGCCGGGCTTCCCGTATGAGACACCCGGAGTGCAGCGGCGATGACCAGCTCCACCGAACCCTACGTCCTCAACATCGGGCCGCAGCACCCCTCCACCCACGGCGTCTTCCGCATCCGGGTGGTGATGGACGGAGAGCGCATCCAGGACATCGACATGATCGTTGGCTACCTCCATCGCTCGATGGAGAAGCTGGCGGAAGAGCGCACCTACACCCAGAACATCCCGTTCACCGATCGCACCGACTACCTGGCAGCGATGTCGAACAACCTCGGCTACTGCCTCGCTGCCGAGCGGCTCGCGGGCGTCGAGGTGCCGGAGCGGGCCTCCTACCTGCGGGTGATCTTTGCGGAGCTGCAACGCATCGCCAGTCACGCGATGGCGAACGGCCAGATTGTCAGCGACGCCGGTGCGTGGCAGACGCCGCTGCTCTACATGTTCCGAGAGCGCGAGAAGATCCTCGACCTCTTTGAGATGACCTGCGGGGCGCGGCTGACGACGAACTACATGCGCATCGGCGGCGTCGCCTTCGACCCGCCCGACGAGTTCTACCCAGCGGTGAACGCGCTGATCGATGAGATGCCAGATCGCATGGACGAGTACGACGAGCTGATCGTCGACAACGAAATCTTCATCGCCCGCGCCCGCGGGGTCGGCGTGATCACGGCGGAAGACGCAGTCAACGCCTCGCTCGTCGGGCCGATGCTGCGCGCCTCCGGAGTGCCGTGGGACCTGCGCAAGGCGGAGCCGTACTGCGTCTACGACCGTATGGATTTTGATATTCCGGTGGCGCACACCGGCGACTCCTACGACCGCTTCATGGTGCGCATGGCGGAAGTGCGACAGTCCGTGCGCATCATCCGGCAGGCGCTCGACGCGCTGCCGGGCGGCGCGCACAAGACTGACGTACCGCTCTCGCTGCGCCCGCTGGCCGGTGAGGTGTATGCGCGAGTCGAGGGCCCACGAGGGGAGCTCGGCTTCTATCTCGTCTCAGACGGTGGGCCGGCACCGTACCGCTTCCACATCCGCGCGCCGTCGCTGATCAACCTCTCGCTGCTGCGTGAGATGGCTGTCGGCGCCTCGCTGCCGGACGCGATCGTCGCACTCGGCTCGATCGATATCGTGCTCGGGGAGATCGACCGATGACGGCGCTGATCGCCCGCTTGCCGATGTTCAGGCGGCTGCAGTCTATGGGCCCTGCCTTCTTCCCGACCGGCATCGTTGAACGCATCCCGCGGCCGAAGTCGCGCGTGCTGATGATCGGCGCGCTCGTCTTCTTCGTGGTGAACAATGTGGTCAACCTGGTGCTGCTGGTTCTCGTCCTCGATGGGCGCTTCGAGGACAAGTGGTACGACTTCCGCGACCCCGGCCTGGCGATGGGCAGGTTCAAGGGCTGGCTCGACGACCGCAACGCGGAGTTGCCATCCGGCCTCGACTTCCTGGGCGAGCACTTCCTCTCATACTCGATCTCCGCCGTGATCGGCGGGGCGGCGATCCTCACCTTCATCGGCCTCGTGTTGCTGATCCTCGTCTGGATCGAGCGGCGCCTGCTTGCCCGCATTCAGGTACGACGCGGCCCGAACCGAGTGGGACCGTACGGGCTGCTCCAGCCACTGGCCGACGCGATCAAGCTGATTCAGAAGGAGACAATCATCCCGGTCGGCGCCGACCGCTTCTTGTACTTCCTGCCGCCGGTCGTGATCTTCATCCCACTACTGCTGGTGTGGGGACCGATGCCGTGGTCGCCGACGATGACCTATCTCGACCTGAACGCAGGCATCCTCTTCATCCTCGCTGTCAGCTCGCTCTCGACGTTGGCGATTTTCATCGCCGGGTGGTCATCGAACAATCACTACGCGCTGCTGGGCGCCATGCGCACGATCGCGATGATGATCTCCTACGCGATCCCGCAGAGCATCGCGCTGCTGGCGGTCGTGATCTGGGTCGGTTCGCTGAACCTCGGCGAGATCGTCGCGTGGCAGGCGGATCACAACC
>DASCRM010000036.1:0-29675 GCA_034406555.1 Dehalococcoidia bacterium
CGTACTGGCCGCGACCGCCGGTCTGGCGCACGAAGCGGCCCTCGGCGGTGGCTGCGCGGGTAATCTTCTCGCGGTACGCGACCTGCGGACGGCCGACGTTGGCTTCCACGCGGAATTCGCGTCGCATGCGGTCGACCAGCACCTCGAGGTGAAGCTCTCCCATGCCGGAGATCAGCGTCTGGCCGGTCTCCTCCTCGAAGCTGACGCGGAACGTCGGGTCTTCCTCGGCTAGCCGTCGCATCGCCTCGCCCATGCGGTCCTGATCGTCGCGCGTCTTCGGCTCGATGGCGACCGAGATCACGGGGTCGGGGAAGGTAATCGCCTCCAGCACGACCGGATCGGTGCGCGAACTGAGCGTGTCGCCGGTGAAGGTGTCTTTGAGGCCAATCGCGGCGGCGATGTCGCCCGCGAAGACTCCATCGACGTCTTCGCGCGAGTTGGAGTGCATCCGCATGATGCGGCCAACGCGCTCACGCGCGTTGCGGGAGGTGTTCATCACCTCGCCACCCGTCTCCACCTTGCCGGAGTAGACGCGGAAGAATACGAGGCGGCCGACGAACGGGTCGGAGACGACCTTGAACGCCAGCGCCGTGAACGGCTCATCGTCGGCGGGCGCGCGCTCGACGGCGACTTCGTCCTTGCCGACCCCAAAGGCCACGATCGGCGGAACGTCGAGCGGCGAGGGTAGGTAGGTGATCACGCCATCCAGCAGCGGCTGTACGCCCTTGTCACGCAGCGCGGCGCCGGCGAAGACCGGCGTGATCGCGTTGCTGATGGTGGCGCGGCGGATCGCCTTCTTTAGCTCTGAGATCTCGATCTCGTGTCCTTCGAGGAAGGAGACCATCAACTGGTCATCGTTCTCCGCGACACGTTCGATCATGAATTCGCGAGCGGCGGCGGCCTGACCGGCGAATTCGGCCGGAATCTCCGTTGTGACCACCTCGGTGCCGCGCTGACCCTCAAAGAGGATCGCGTTCATTTCCACCAGGTCGATCATGCCGATGAACTTGTCCTCAGCCCCGATCGGGGACTGCACCGGCACCGCAACGGCACCGAGACGATCAACGATCATCTGCACGGAGCGGTCGAAGTCGGCTCCCGTGCGATCCATCTTGTTGACCATGCAGATTCGAGGCACGTTGTAACGGTCGGCCTGTCGCCAGACCGTCTCCGACTGCGGCTCGACGCCGGCGACGCCATCGAAGACCACGACACCACCGTCCAGCACTCGCAGGGAGCGCTCGACCTCAACGGTGAAGTCGACGTGGCCCGGAGTGTCGATGATGTTGATCGAGTAGCCGGCCCATTCGCAGGTCGTGGCGGCGGAGGTGATCGTGATTCCGCGCTCGCGCTCCTGCTCCATCCAGTCCATCACGGCAGTGCCGTCATGGGTCTCGCCGATCTTGTGGGTGCGGCCGGTGTAGAAGAGCACGCGTTCGGTCACGGTCGTCTTGCCCGCATCGATGTGGGCGATGATTCCGATGTTTCGGACGTGTTCCAAGGGCGTAGTGCGGGGCATGAGCTTCGTTCGGTCTCTTTAGTTCTCTACAGTTCCATCTGACTGGTGGTCGTTCTCGTGTTGTTCATCCGGTGCAAGCCGGGGACTGAGCCGCCCCCGACATTGCGGGGGCGGCGATCAGGCCCGAATAGCCCTTACCAGCGGTAATGCACAAACGCGCGGTTCGCCTCCGCCATGCGATGTACTTCTTCCTTGCGGCGGACGGCAGCGCCGCCCTCATTCGACGCATCGAGAATCTCGCCTGCGAGCTTCTCGGACATCGAGCGGCCGCCGCGACTGCGGGCGGCATCGATCAACCAGCGCAAAGCGAGCGCCTGACGGCGCTCGGCACGGATATCGATCGGAACCTGATAGGTCGCACCGCCAACGCGGCGCGGCTTCACTTCGATAATCGGGGTGACGTTACGGATCGCCTGCTCGAAGAGGTCGATGCCACGGCGGCCCGACTGCTCCTCGATCAGGTCCATCGAGGCGTAGACGATGCGCTCAGCGACGCTCTTCTTGCCGCTGTACATCACCTTGTTGATCAGCGCGCTCAACAGCACGGATTGGAACTTGGGGTCGGGCGGCAGTACGCGCGGGACGGCTCGGGATCGTCGCATCTGTTCGCCTAGCTCTTCCGGGTGCCGTACTTGGAACGGCCGCGCTTACGATCCTCGACGCCGGTCGCGTCGAGCGCGCCTCGGACGACGTGGTAGCGGACACCGGGCAGGTCCTTCACTCGGCCGCCGCGAATCAGTACGACGGAGTGTTCCTGCAACGTATGGCCTTCGCCCGGGATGTAGGCCGTGACCTCAATACCGTTCGTCAGGCGCACGCGCGCAACCTTGCGCAGCGCCGAGTTGGGCTTACGAGGGGTGACCGTCCGCACCTGCGTGCAGACTCCCCGCTTCTGTGGCGCGCCCTTGGGGCTGCGCACCAGGCGGTTGGTGAGCGTGTTGAAGGTGTAGCGAAGGGCGGGCGCCTTCGTCTTCTTCTTGACCTGCTTGCGGCCCTTGCGGACAAGCTGATTAATGGTCGGCACTGCTCCGTGACCTTCTATCCCACGTTCGGCGTCAATCTGCCGAATTCATCTGCGTTCAGGCACAAGAAACGGCCGAGCAGCATAGCGATGAGCCAGTTCACGGCGTCGCTGCTGCCCCCGAAATCGAGGGATTCGCGACCTCTGCCGTCGGTCCTCATCGCGTCCAGGCCTGCCGGCCGTTCCATCCCGCCCATTTGTGGGCGCAACGTTTGAACGCGCAAACTGTGACGTTACGGAAGTGATCCTGTTGTGTCAACGAGTCCGAGCTGAATTCAGCGGGAACCAGTGCCGCACGCCTCAGCCAGACTCGTGTCCGCGACGATCGAGGAGGGTCACGCGACCCGTCTCCGCCAACTCTCTGACGAATCTAGCGGCTATCGCGCTGAGATCACCAAATGTGAGCCGGTGAGTCTGCGAGAGGCCCGCGACTAGCGACGAAGAATCGCCCGACGGAAGTGTTCGCGGAACACCGGGTCGCTGCCATCGTCGTCGCCATCGCGCGCGGCCGCGCGAGCGCGACTGCGCCACATCTGCAGCATGTCGTCCTCGCTGCGCCCGCCCATCTGCGAGCTGTGCGCGAGCACGCCCTGCACCTTTGTACGCAGTACAGGCTCGATATCGACGCTGTAGTCCGGTGTCAGCGACCCGACGAAGAGGATCGCGGCGGGGCGATGTGGCATCAGCCCTTCGTCCTCGCGCTGCTCCGCGTAGTAGAGGAAGTCATCGGCCGCCGGGTAGATCGCGTCGTAGGTCGTGATGCCAATGCGGCGGTGGTCGCGGTGGTTCGTCTGAGGCGAGAGGCCATCGAAGGTGAGCACGAGTTCTGGCTGGCGCAGCCTGATCTGGCGCACGACCAGTCCTCGCAGCTCATCGTCGTCGACCAACTCGCCATCGCCGAAGCCGAAGAAGACCGGCTCGTTAGCGCCGAGGATCTCGGCGGCTCGCCGCTGCTCCTCTTCCCGCATCCCCGCGAGTCGCTGCGAGGTGACCTGCGGGTCTTTCGTGCCCTTGTTCCCACTCGTCGCGACGACGATGTCGATCTCCCAGCCTTTCGAGGCCAGCAGCGCGACTGTGCCGCCGACGGTGAACTCGCAGTCGTCGGGATGTGCCATCACGACCATCGCGCGGCTGGGGCCAAGCTGGTCGATCAGGTCCTTCTCCGGGTCCATCCGGCCGACCTGTCGCTTGCGCAGCGTTCGCGAGGTCACGAATCCCCTCCGCCGGCGACCAGCGGCTGCACCGCGCCGGACCAGGCACCAGCCTCCATCGCCTCACCGCCCAGCAACTCCTCGTAGAGACGCGACAGCGCGGTCGCCACGTTCGCCCACGAGTAGCGTTCCACCGAACCGACGCCGGCCCGACCGAGCGCGAGACGCAGCGGCAGGTTCGCGAGCAGCAGGTCGATCTTCTCCGCGAAGGGCTCCGGGCAGCGCCACGGGATCAGGTAGCCGTTGCGCCCGTCCGCGACCGTCGAGGTGAGACCTCCAACCCGCGACGCGACGACCGGCACGCCGGAGGCCAGCGCCTCCAGCGCTACGAGGCCAAACGATTCATAGAACGATGGCACGACAACGACATCCGCGGCGTTGTAGTAGCAGGCGACTCGCTGGTGGTCGGTGGCACCCACGAAGCGCACCTGCGAAGAGACGCCGACCTCCTCCGCGATCGCGGTCAGCCGTGCGAACTCCGTCGCGGCGCGGGCGTCGCCGCCGACGATCACCAGCGTCACGCTCGCGCGCTCGGTCATCTCCGCCAGCGCGCGGATCAGGATGTCGAACCCCTTCAGCGGCTCGACACGACCGACGGCGACAAGCATTTTCCCGCCCTCCGGCAGGTCGAGCTCACGCCTCGCCTCGCCCTGGTCGCGCGGCTGGAACTGATCGATATCGACGCCCTGTGGGATCACCGCCACCTGCGACCGCTCCACGCGGTAGAGCTGACGCAGCAACTGACGTTCGTGCTCGGTCGCGACGACGATGCGGTCGACGGAGTGCACGAGCTGCCGCTCGGCTTCCAGTCGCGTCTTCGGCTCTGTCTCCGATGCACGCGCCCGCAACTTCACGTTGCCCAGCGTGTGGAACATCGCCACCTTTGGCACGTCCCAGCGCTCCGAGAGCCGCTCGCCGGCGACGGCCGAGAGCCAGTAGTGCGAGTGCAGCAGGTCGTAACTCACGTCCTCGCTCGCACGGAACGCCTCGACGCCATCGCCGAAACGATCGATCAGCGGGAACAGTTCATCGGTGTCGAGCGGCTGTGCCGCGCCCGCCTCGATGTGCACGAGCCGCGCACCGGATGCCATCTCAACGACGGCCGCCGAGTCCGGGTCGTCGCGGCGGGTGAAGACGTCGACCAGCACGCCGAGCGCAGCGAGCTGCTCCGCGACGCGCCGCACATAGAGGTTCATCCCCCCGGCCTTGGCCCCGCCGAGGCTGGCCAGCGGCGAGCTGTGGTAGGAGAGCATCGCGACACGGGTGGGGCGCATCAATCCTGCAATCGTGTTCTTCAGCGCGTTCGGTGATGCAAACTAGATGCGGATCAGGCCGAGGAATTCCTGGCGTGTACTGACGTCGCTGCGGAAGCGGCCGCGCATCGCCGAGGTCACCATCTTCGCCCCCGGCTTCTTGATGCCGCGTGCGGTCATGCAGGTGTGCTCCGCCTCAACCACCACGCCGACGCCCTTCGCGCCCAGCACCTCCTCGATGCAGGTCGCGAGCTGCGTGGTCAGCCGTTCCTGTACCTGTGGTCGGCGCGCGAAGATTTCCAGCGCGCGGGCGATCTTGGAGAGCCCCACGATGCGGCCATCCGGCAGGTAGCCGACGTGTGCCTGCCCATGGAAGGGGAGGAAGTGGTGCTCACACATCGAGTAGAACGGGATCTCTCGCAGGATCACCATCTCGTCGTGACCTTCTTCGAACCCGACGGAGAGCGCCTCCACCGGGTCCTGAGTCAGCCCCTCGAAGAGCTCCTGGTACATCGCGGCGATCCGCCGCGGCGTGTCACGCAGCCCTTCGCGATCTGGGTCGATGCCGAGCGAGCGCAGCAGTTCGCGTGCATTCTCCTCGACCAGTTCGATGTCAGCGGTAGCGGGCAACATAGCGGTCACGGGGCATCCCTTCGACCGGATTCGGTGGCTAGCGGGCACAGTTCGCCCGCAGAAAAAGCGTAGCACGAGGGCTCCGAGTCTCCGTGACGCGCGCTACCGTACGCCGCTATCCGTCCCAGCCGAGCGCGCGCTCGACCGATGCGGTGTCTGCCGCGGTCTCATGGCGAACGGCATCGACCGTGATCGCGGTCTCCGGATCCTTCAGCCCCGATCCGGTGATGATGCAGACGGCCGTCTGCCCGCTGAGATCCGCGCCGTCTCGCACACGAGAGAACAGCCCCGCGACAGAGGCCGCCGAGGCGGGCTCACAGAAGATGCCCTCTTCCGCCGCCAGCTGCTGGTAGGCGACGAGAATCTCGTCGTCGGTGACCGCCTCGATCGAACCCTCGGAGGCATCGCGCGCCTCAATCGCGCCCTTCCACGACGCCGGGTTGCCGATGCGAATCGCGGTGGCGATCGTCTCCGGATGGCTGACCGGCGCCCCGTGCACCAGCGGCGCGGCGCCGGCCGCCTGCGTGCCCCACATGCGTGGGCGATGCGCGGCTCGCTCCAGCCGGTAGTACTGCTCAAAGCCCTGCCAGTACGCCGTGATGTTGCCGGCATTGCCGACCGGCACGGAGAGGATCGATGGCGCGTCGCCAAGCTCATCGACGATCTCGAACGCGGCGGTCTTCTGACCCTCGATGCGATACGGGTTCACGGAGTTCACCAGCGCGATGCTGTGGCGGTCGGCGAGTTCACGAGCGACCTCCAGGGCGTTGTCGAAGGAACCATCGATCAGCACGATCTCCGCCCCGTGCGCCGTCGCCTGCGCCATTTTGCCGAGCGAGATGCGGCCAGCCGGGACGATTACGTAGGCGCGCAACCCGTGCAGCGCCGCGTACGCGGCAGCCGAGGCCGAGGTGTTACCGGTCGATGCGCAGAGCACCGCGTCCGCGCCCTCCTCCACCGCCTTCGCCACGGCCATCACCATGCCGCGGTCCTTGAACGAGCCGGTCGGGTTCGTCAGTTCCAGCTTGAAGTAGAGCGCGTCCAGCCCCAGCTGATCGCCGAGCAGGTGCGACCGCACCAGCGGCGTGCCACCTTCGCCCAGCGTGCGGCGCGGGGTCTCGTCGGTGAGCGAGAGCAAGTCGGGATAGCGCTCGAAGATGAACCGATCGCTCAAGCCGTCGCCTCCGCCTTCACCTGCGTGCAGCCGTGCTGCATCAAAGCGGCTGCTCCTGCGCTGAGCAATCGGCGCCCTCTGTCAGCCGTACCAGCAGGTCTCGGGCCTCGCGACTGGCGCGCTCGATCTCCTCGATCTCGCGCTTGCCGGCCTCGCTGCTCACGGCGGTCCAGCGCTGGAAGTGGTCGATGATCGCCTCGCGCTGTTCGTCCAGCGCCAGCGCCATCGTGGCCAGCCGCTGACGGTCACCGGCCAGCTGCTGCTGCAGGATCGAACGCTCCTCCATCGCCTCCGCCAGCCCCTCCTTCGCCTTGTGGAGATCGACCTCGAAGGCGGCGACGCGCTCCTCCGTGCGGGTGCGCGCCGTGCGCTGCTGCTCGACCAGTTCCCGCAATTCGTGCTCACGGTCGACCGCGGGCCTCAGCGAGGCGAGTTCCTGCTCCAACCGCTGCCGTGCGTCCTCGGCCGCCTGCGCGCGCTCCGTCAGCTGGTCGAGCGTCGCCTGCGTCTGCTCCCGCACCGATTCCGCCCGCGCACGCTCTTCGCGGGCGAGTCGCAGTTCCTGCCCGGTGGCCGTGAGCTGTTGCTCCAGCACGGAGAGACGATCGCCGAGGCTCAACTCATGCTGCGCCTGCTCAGAGAGGCCGGCAGCGACGCGGCCGCCTCGCGCCTCGTCGGAGGCGAGCCGCGACTGCAATCCTTCAATCTGCTCCGCCAGTTGCTCGCTGCGCCCCACCAGCGCCGCTCGCTCGTCGTGGTCCTGCCCCGCCTGCCGCTCAAGCGCTGCGACGAGGGCGCGGCGCAGCGTCGACTCCTGCTCGACAAGCTCCGCGAGATCGGCGATCTGACTGCCGACGGTCCGCGACTGGTCCTGGCCTGCCTCGTGCCGCTGCGTGCGGCCATCGAGCGTCGAGACCGCTTCATGCAGGTTCGCAAGCTCCGCCTGCTGCTGGTTGATCATGACGACGAGCCGTCGCACCACGCCGACGAGATCACTGCGCTCCGGGTCGAAAGCTGTGGCGGCCTCCGTCGCCTCGGCGGTCCGGTCTTGCGTCGTCATGCCGCCCCCCTCACGTGGCCATCGGTAGCAGATTGCCGACGACGATCCCGTCGAGCGCGCCGATTTGATCCAGCGCTTCGCGCAGCCGACCGACCTTCGCCAAGTACGTGGTGATCACAAACTCCTCCGTCGGCGCGCCCTCATCGAGGCCAAATTGGATCACGGAGGCGATGTTGATGCCGTGGTCGCCCAGTGTGCTCGCCACCTGCGCCAGCACGCCCGGCCGGTTCGCCCCGGTCATGCGGATGTAGTAGCGCGACTCATGCTCCGCAGCCGCCCGCACGACCGCCGACGTCTGCGCGATGCCGTCTGTGGGCGCTCGATCGGCGACGAGGTCGCGCGCGATATCCAGCACGTCGGCGAGCACCGCGCCGGCCGTCGGCCCGGCTCCTGCGCCGGGGCCCTCGAAGACGACGCTGCCAACGAGGTCACCCTCCACCTGCACAGCGTTCAGCACGCCATCGACCTTCGCCAGCGGCTCATCGACCGCGATCAGCGTCGGCTGCACGGAGGCGGTCAGCTCGCCGTCCTCGATGCGACCGCTGGCCAGCAACTTGATCGTGTGGCCCAGCTCCGCGGCGTACGCGAAGTCGCTGGCGGTCAATTCGGTGATGCCCTGTCGCACGACCTCATCCGGCGAGATCGAGACGTGGAAGGCGAGCCCGCAAAGGATCGCCAGCTTGTAGGCGGCGTCGATGCCTTCGACGTCGGCGGTCGGGTCCGGCTCGGCGTAGCCCAGTCGCTGGGCTTCCGCCAGCACGTCGGCGTAGTCCGCGCCGTCCTGCGCCATCGCGGTCAGCATGAAGTTCGTCGTGCCGTTGATGATCGCGGTTACCGCATGCACGTCGTTCGACAGCAAGTCGCGGCCTAGCGGATGCACGATCGGGATGCCCCCGCCGACGGAAGCCTCGTAGAGCAACTGCACATCGTGTTCCGCAGCAACCGCCAGCAGCGCGGCGCCATGTTTCGCAATCACTTCCTTGTTCGCTGTGACGACGTGGCGACCTGACCGCAGCGCTCGCTCGATGTACTCGCGGGCCGGTTCCTCGCCGCCCATCAGTTCGATCACGATCTGCGTCTGGTCGTCGTCCAGCAGCTCGTCGATCTCAGTCGTCAGCTGCTCGCTCGTCAGGCCTAGGCGCGAACGCGCGGCGTCCCGCACCAACACCCGCCGCAACTCGAGCGGCCGACCGACGCGCTCGGCGTAGCGTTCCACGCCCTGCTGCAGCGCCTCCACGACGCCACCACCGACGTTGCCCGCGCCGAGCATGCTGATGCCGATCGCCTCGGTCACCTAGCCTCCGACTGCGCGACTCGCATCAGCGATGATGCGGTCCCTGATCCAGTCCGACTCGCCTCCGGAGATGTCGATCTCAGAGCTGACCAGCCCCCGCCCCTCTTCAAGCCACTCAATGAACTGCCTGCGCACGTCCGTCGTGATCTGATCGGGGGTCAGCTCACGCTCCGGGTCGCGCTCGGTGACGAGATACAGGTCGAAGAAGATGCCGGTCGCGAGCACGGGTGCGAGCTCGCCGGGTTCGACGCCTTCGATCGTTTCGACGACTTCCGGGATCAGCCCGCTAGCGACCCACCAGCCAAGCTCTCCGCCATTGCCCCGATTCGCCTCATCGATGGTGCGTGCGAGCACGAGGTCGGCGAAGCTCTCACCGTCTGCATAGAGCTGGCGAACCTCGTCCACCTCTTCCCCGGAACTCAGCCGCATCCTCGAGAGCTTGACCTGTCGAGCGGTTGGTTCAACGAGCCCCTCGAAGTGCTCGTCCAGGCGTGTGCGCAGCACCGAGGCGGCGATCACCTCGTAGAACTCGTCGCGCGGCAAGCCGGAGTTCTGGATGCTCGTCTGGAGTAGCCCCGCGAACGCATCGCGCCCGCCCTTCTCGGTCAGTCCGGAACTCTCGAACAGGTCGTCCTCGACCTCGGCGTCACCGACCGGGCCGACGAGCGAGGGCCCCGCGGCACGCAGCACAGCCTCGTTGATCAGCAGATCAGCGACGGTTTCGGCAAACGGGGTCGTGCCCTGATCCCGCAGCCCTCCCTCGACCAGCGCGAGGTAGGTGCCCCGGCGGGCGACGGCGGAGGTGTCGTAATCGCGACCATCAATCGTGAGCACGTGCGCACGTGGAGCCTGGTACTGGGTGATGTAGAGGCCGACGGCGACAACGACCGCGACAGCGGTGAGCGCTGCCACGACGGCGATCACGATCAGGCGCTGGCGTCGCTCCGACGTCTCGCGCTGCTCGCGACGGGAGGGCGATGTCTGACTCTGCCCGGCCACGCCATGATCCCCTCAGCAGCCACCACCCGGTAAGCGATGGTCGCCTGGTGCTTCTGGCCGAGGGGGACGCCCCCGAGGGAGCGGGCCGGCACGCAGTTCTGGTGAGAGCGAGGCGTCTAGCGCCTGCCTCCACCTCCCGGCACACCCGAGACCCGGATGTGTTCAGCGGTATAGGGGAGCAGTGCCATGTAGCGAGCGCGCTTCACGGCACGCGCGACCACACGCTGGTGCTTGGCGCAGGTGCCCACCTTGCGGCGGGCCTCCATCTTGCCGCGGTCACCGACGTAGCGACGCACGCGCTCCACGTCCTTGTAGTCCAGCACGTTGGTGTGCCCGATGCAGAACTCGCAGCCGCGGCGACGGAATCCGCCGCCACCACCTCCGCGACGCGGACGGTCATCGCCATCGCCATCGCCGTCACGGTCATCGCGATCGCGGCGGTCACCTCGATCGCCGCGGTCGTCACGCCGGTCGAACGATCCGCCATCCGACGGCCGCTCGGGCGGCGCCTCTGGAGCGACCGCTGTTGGCGGAGCCGCACCCTCAGGCGCTGCCGGATCCGGGGGAGGGGATTCGTTCGTCACGTGCTCTGCCTTCTCTGCTCGCTGCTGCTCAACGGTCCGCCGCTAGAACGGCAGGTCGTCTGGTTCTACATCGCCGCCGGCGTCGACACCGACCGGGATGCCCGGATCGTAACTCGACTGTTCGGCAGAGTCCCGCGGGCCAAGGAATTCGAAGCTATCGGCGACCAACTCGGTTCGATAGTGCTTCTTGCCACACTCCCCTTCCCAGTTTCGGGTCTGGATGCGGCCATCGATGTAAACCTCACGACCCTTGGTCAGGTACTGCGCCATCGTCTCGGCCCTGCGGCCAAATGCGACGACATTGAACCACTCGGTCTCCTCGACCTTTTCGCCACTCGCCGACGTGTAGCTACGACCGACCGCGACCCCGAACTCCGTGATCGGACTCCCGTTCGGCGTGTACCGCATCTCGGGATCTTGTCCGAGGCGCCCGATGATCATGCATTTGTTGAGGTTGCCCATGGGCATCCCCCTTCCGCCTTGGGGAGTGAATTGTGGGGAGGTCGTGGACTGACGCGGAGATTCTACTCCGCTCCGGCCGTCGTTGGGGAGGTGGTCTCTTCGGCGCTCGCTGCCACCGGCGCTGCTTCCGGTTCGGCGGCCGCTTCGGAGGCGTCCGATGTCGGCTGCTCTGCCGGTGCCGCAGCTTCCGGCTCGGTCGTTGCTTTGGCGGGCGCTGCTTCTGCGGGTGCAGCATCGGATGATGTATCGGCCGCAGCCTCGTCGGGCGTCGCTTCACCCTCGGCCGCTTCGCCATCGGCCGGTCCGCCAGCGCCACCGTCGTCGGGTGCGGCGATCGGGGCGGGGGCTGCTGCGGGTGGTGCAGGCGCGAACTGGGCCGGGCGCTCCAGCCGCTGCTCCGTGGGCCCTTCGAAGTCGGTGATGCCCTTCATCAGCATGTGCCGGACGATGTCCTCTGAGATCACGAGCTTCGCTTCGAGCTCGCTCGTTGCCGTCGGCGGCAACTTCATAGTCACCAGCACGTACGTACCTTCGGCCTCGTGGTCGATCGGGTAGGCGAGCCGTCGGCGACCCCAGTTGTCGTCACTGAGAATCTCGCCGTCTGCGGACGTGATCTGTTCGTTCACCCATTCCACCACCGCAGTCGTCTCATCGACGTTCCTGCGCGCGTGGACGATGTAAAGCAATTCGTAATCGTTCAACCAACACCCCTACCTGATACGAAGGCCAGACACACAAGCGCCCGGTGCCGTCTCAGCAGCCGGGCGATCTCAGCCTCGCATCGATCTGCATTGAGTATAGGAACGGCTCAGAGGGGGGTCAACGGTGGCCCGAAGGGCTTGCAGGCAGGCCGCCAGCCAGCGCAGTCAGTCAACGTTCTCAGGGCACAACGACCATCGTCGTCGACGCGAAGGGCCCCGCGGTCTCTAGCCTCGGGGGAGGCCGAGTCCGCGAGTGGCGATGATGTTGCGCTGCACCTCGCTGGTGCCGGCCGCGATCGTCGCTGGTACCGACTGCACGTAGGACTTCGTGAAGCGGCCTCCCAGCGGGGCGCGCCCGTCCTCGTCGTCCCACAGCCCCGCGTAAAGTCCGAAGGCGCGCGAGCCGGTGCGTGCGAGTGACTGCGAGAGCTCCGAGTTGAAGAGCTTGGAGGTCGACGCCTCGTAGTTCGGGATCTGGTTCGCGTTCTGCATCGAGATGATGCGGAACGAGAAGTTGAACATCACCTCCGTCTCGACGTAGCGGTCCGCGATTGCCGTGCGCACGGACGGCGTGACGTTCGCCTTCGCCGCGCCCTCGTCAGTGTCGAGGTATTCGAGCAGCGAGCGGATCGAGCGGCGGCTGGTGATCGCGCCGGTGATGTTGGAGCGCTCGAAGTCGAGCAGTGTCATGCCGACGTACCAGCCGCGGTTCTCCTCGCCGATCAGGTTGCTCGCGGGTACGCGCACGTCCTCGAAAAAGACCTCGTTGAAGTGGTGCCGCCAGGACATGTCGATCAGCGGGCGAATCGTGATCCCCGGCGTGTCTTTGTCCAGGATCAGGAAGGATATGCCGCGATGCTTCGGCGCTTCCGGGTCGGTGCGGACGAGCGCGTAGAGCCAGTCCGCGCGGTGTGCGCCGGAGGTCCAGATCTTCTGCCCGTTGATCACGAAATCGTCGCCGTCACGCACCGCGCGCGTCTGCAGCGAGGCGAGGTCGGAGCCCGAGCCGGGCTCGGAGTAGCCCTGCCGCCAGTTCACTTCGCCGGAGAGGATCTTCGGCAAGTGCTCCTTCTTCTGTTCTTCCGTGCCATGCACGATCAACGTCGGGCCCAGCTGGCTCACGCCCTGCCCGCCCACACCCGGCGCGTTCGCCAGCGCCATCTCCTGCTTGAAGATGAACTGCTCCATCGGTGAAAGGCCCGCGCCACCGTATTCTTTCGGCCAGGCCGGGGCAACCCAGCCTTTGTCGGAGAGCGCATCGGCCCAGTCAGAGGCCGCCTGTCGCGCCGCCGGATCCTCGTGAACGCGATCGACTTCCCAGTCGCCGCCGTTCTCGTAGCGCGAAGGAAGCTTCGTCTGGATGACGTCCTGCACCTCGGTGCGGAAGGCCGCCTGTTCGTCGTTGTCTTTCCAGTCCATCGTGCGCTCCTCGCAGCTTCATTCGGCGCGCGGATCATGCGACGCGTCCCCGCGGGACGTCAATCACGCCTCGCCGCCAACCTCCGCGACCACCAGCCAGTAGCCGAGGTCGAGCGAATCGAGGTCGAGCAGCTCCGCGTTGCACTCTGCCCACGCACCACTCGCGAGGTCGGCAGCGAGTCGCGCGACGCCCTCGCTGGTTGCGCCCTCCGGCAGCGCGTGGAAGGCGAAGATCGCGGCTCGCGCTGCCGCATCGAGGTAGAACTCGGGCCGCCGCCAGTAGGCGGAGAGGAAGCCGTCGGCGCAGTCCGCCGGGACCGGCACCACCTCGGTTCGACCGCCGAGCACCGCGCACAGCTCCTCGATCGGTGGCCCGCCGAGACGGCCGGCTTCGAGCAGTCCCGGCAGGTAGTCGTGCAACAGCCAGAAGTCGAGGAACCCAGGTGCCGCCCAGTCGTGTACCAGCAGCACGACGCGTCGTCGCGCCACCCGCGCTAGTTCGCGGACGCCCGCTTCCCAGTCGCCCCAGTGATGCAGCGTCAGGACCGCCAGCGACGCGTCGAACGAGCGCGATGCAAACGGCAGCGCCGCGGCCGTGCCCAGCAACGCCGGCGCGGTGTCGGGCTGGCGCTGCGCCACCATCAGCAACGACGGTTCGACCGCCACCACTGGCCGATCCGTCGGTTCGTACGACCCCGCGCCCGCACCGACATTGACCGCGCTCTTCGCGTGACCAAGCGCGTCGAGGATGGCGAACCTTATCCGCGGATCTGGCTGCCTCCAGAGGGCGTAGTCGCGTCCCAGTGTGTCGTACAGGGCAGCCATGTCGGGAGTGTACAGACGGCGCCGGGATGCTCGAAGCGTCGTCCGGGCGCAACGCATTTGCGCGCGAAATCAAGATGTTGCTGCAGGTTGCCCTGCTGATCTTCATCTTCACGGTCGTGATCGGAATCCTGAACGGGACCGACCTCGTGGACTTCGACGGGGAGCAGGGCCGGCGCACGCTGCTCACCCACGTGCACGACGGAACGATTGGCTGGATCACGCTCTCGGTCTTCGCCGCCTCGCTGTGGCTCTTCGGCGGCGGCGAGATTAGCAGGCGCGACGTGCAGGTCGGCCAGTGGCTCGCACACCTGGCCGCCGCAGGGGTGATCGCCTACATGGTGATCTTCCTGACGACGGTCAACATCGTTCGACCGATCGGCGGCGCAGTTGTGGCGGCGATCTTCATCGCCTTCCTCGGCTGGACGGCGATGCGTGCCCGCAACATGGAGCTGACGGTGCCGCACCTTGGCATCCTCGCCGCGGTCGCCAGCTCCGGCATCGGCGCGGTGCTGGGCGTGATCTGGGGCATCCAGATCGCCACCAACACGCAAATCTTCATCGAGGACGACGAGGGTGCGCACCCCGCAATGATGGTTGTCGGCTTCCTCGTACCGGTGGCGATGGCGCTCAGTGAGTGGGCGTTCCGCCCCGGTCGACTGCCGAAGCCGGGCCGCGCGGGCACGCTCCAGATCCTGTTCCCGTTCCTGGGTGGGCTCGCACTGATGCTGGGGTTGCTGATTAACCTCCTGCCGCTGGTGATGCTGAGCCTCTCACTCGAGCTGGGTGCAGCGGTGATCTACCTGTGGCGAATGTGGCCCGACCTGCGTGCCGTCGACTGGCCAACGGCACGGTGGAGCGCTTCACGACGCTCAGCACGATCTCGCTCGTGCTCAACCGCGGCTACTTCATCTGGATCGTGAACAAGTACGCAGAAGACTTTGACCTCGCGCCGCTCGGCCACGTACTGGTGCTCGACCACCTGATGCTTATCGGCGTGATGCCGAACGCGATCTTCGCGCTGATGGCGGTCGCCGGCGGTACGCGCCGCGAGCTGATGCCATGGGCGAACACTGTGGTTGCGGCAGCAGTGAACACCGGGCTCGCCGGTTTCATCGTCGTCCTGCTCTCGGACGAGGCGATCTGGAAGCAGGTCTCCACGCCGATCATGGGTGGCAGCATCCTGCTCGGCATTCTCGTCTTCACGCTGCGTCTGCAGTTGTCGGCGTTCCCGGCGGCCACCAAGGCGACCCGCTAGCGGCCCGTCTGGCGCTGCCGCTCGATGAAGCGGTGCAGGCCGAGCCACTGGTCGAAGCTCAGCGCCGACGGGCGAGCGTGAGCGGCACCGTGTCGACGGCCGGCGGCGGCTCGAAGTCCGTGCGCCGGAAGCGTTCGACGATCTCCACGTGCCACCGTGGCTTGAGCGTCAGCGAGCGTAGTGACTCGGGCGCCCACGAGCTGCCAGCCAGCTTCCCGGCCGCCTCACGTTGCATGACCATCTGCGCGTCGATCGGCGGCGGGTCCGCCTCCGTCAGCCGTTGCACGATCGCCGAGGTGACCGCGAACGGCATGTTGCCGAAGACCTTGTACGGCGTGCGCGGCAGGTCGTAGCGCAGGAAGTCGGCCGCCACCACCTCGACGCGCGATCACCCGCGAGGCATGCAGAGCCAGTTCGTGCTTGAAGACACCGTGACCCGGCCCGATCTCGACAACGGGATCGGAAGCCGTCAGTCCGGAGCGCGAGATAAGCCTAGAGGCGAGCCCGCGGCTGCGCAGGAAGTGCTGCGAGAGATCCGGCCGGCCCGACCGGCGTCGTTGCGCGGGCACGGAGGGTGACCATTGCCATGTGAGGGTCCAATCGCTCGCCGGTCAGGTTAGCAGAAGCGGCGGCGCTTACGCGGCGGGAATCCCCGGCGCCGGGAAGGCGTCGCACAGCGTCTTCACCTCGGCCTTGACGCGCTCCGCGACCGCCTCGTCATCAGGGGCGTGCAGCACCTCCGCGTAGAGTTCACCGACGCGGCGGCCCTCCGCCGTGCCGAGTCCGCGCGACGTGATCGCCGGCGTCCCGAAGCGGATGCCTGAGCCGATCATCGGCGGTAGGTCATCGAACGGGATTTCGTTCTTGTTCACCACGATGCCGGCGCGCTCCAGCGCGTCCGCCGCGCGTTGACCATCGAGGTCGAGCGGCGTCACGTCCAGCAGGATCAGATGCGTATCGGTGCCGCCGGAGATCACTCGCAACCCGGCGTCCGCCAGCACCTCCGCGATTGCCTGCGCGTTGGCGACGGTCTGTTCTGCATACGCTCGGAACTCGGAGGTCGCCGCCTCCTTCAGCATCACCGCCTTGCCGGCGATCACATGCATCATCGGCCCGCCCTGGTGGCCCGGGAAGACACCACGGTCGATGCGCCGACGGTACTTGCTGTCGCACAGGATCATGCCCCCGCGGGGACCTCGCAGCGTCTTGTGCGTCGACGTGGTGATCACGTGCGCGAGACCGGCTGGCGAGGGGTGTGCGCCCCCGGCGATCAGCCCGGCGATGTGTGCGACGTCGGCCATCAGGATCGCGTCCACCTCATCGGCGATCTCACGCGCTCGCTGGAAATCGATCTGGCGCGGGTACGCGGTCGCACCGACCACGATCACCTTCGGCCGGTGCTCCTTCGCCAGCGTCAGCATCTCGTCGTAGTCAATCAGCTCACTCTCACGTTCGACCCCGTAGGAGACGAAGTTATAGAGCTTCCCGCTGGCGTTGACGTTGTGGCCGTGGGTGAGGTGCCCGCCGGCGTCGAGCTTCATCCCGAGCACGGTGTCGCCGGGCTTGATGATGCCGAGGTAGACCGCGAGGTTCGCCTGCGCCCCGGAGTGCGGCTGCACGTTGGCGTGATCGACGCCAAAGAGCGCCTTCGCTCGTTCGATCGCGGTCGTCTCAATCTGGTCGACGATCTCGTTGCCGTGGTAATAGCGCGCGCCGGGGTACCCCTCGGCGTATTTGTTCGTCAGCACGCTGCCGACGGCTTCGATCACACCCGAGCTGGCGTAGTTCTCAGAGGGGATCATCTCCAGCGAATCGCGCTGACGCTCCACCTCCAAGCCGACCAGTCGTGCGACCTCCAGGTCGGCTGCCATCAGCGCGGAAGTCGGCTCTGACACTGTGCTCATCTCAGCTCCCCATCGACCGATCGCACGCAGTTGTGCTCGTCCTTGAATGTCAGCATCAACAGTAGCTCAGCCCCACGCTCAACGCCCCACTCCCGAGCAGCTACGAGGCGGCTAGAGACCGAGCGCGCGGTCATGCTCTTCCCACGCCCAGTCGTTCAGCAGCATCAGCACGCCGGAGACGAGTGAGTGACTGCCTAGCACGACCGGTACGGGTGAGGCCTCAGCGGCCTCCACGATCTCGCGCAGCCGCTCGTCCTCGATCACCTGTGGGTCGGAGATGTCCGCGGCGAAGCGGTCGTTCCGAGGTGGGCGCACCCCGAGCTGGATCAGCGCCGGGCGCAGGTCGACGAACGCGGCGTCGCAGAGCTGAGGCAGCAGCTCGCCGAAGAACATGCGAGGCCCCACTGAAGCGATCATCTGGCCGAGCAGCGAGCTCGCCGTGCCATCGCTGTCGCGCCCGGCCGCGCCCATCCCTCGCTCTTCCGCCAGCACACGCACTCGGCAGGCGGTCTCGCGCTCAAGGTACTGCCACGTGCCGGAGCTGACGCGGCCCGCCACCAGCACCTCCATGTTGCGATCGGTGAAGGCCATCGCCGCCCGCTCCACGTGGTCCGTCTTCGGCCTCCACGCAGCGAGGGCAGATGCGAGTCGGGAGCCAGTGCCACTGGCCAGCGAGAGCGCGAGCAGGTCGCCGGGGGAGTCGATGTTCAACTGCGTGGCTGTCGTGCGCGGCATCTCCTCGACCTCGACACCATGATCCTCGCGCAGACGACGCGGCACGCTGTTGTCCGCCACAGGCAGCGGGTCGAGCCCGGCGAGCAACGAGGCCGGCGTCACGGCGAAGAAGTCGGCCGAGTAGAAGTTGTTCGTCAGGCAGCCGGGCGTCTCGCCCTCCATGCTCGCCGCCAGCGTCACGAAGTCGTCCGCGCCCAGCAGCGGCCCCGCGCCACCACCGAGGTACAGCGCGCGCTTGAGGTCATGCTCCGCAACGGCGTCCGCCAGCCGCTGTCCGAAGTGAAAGTTGCCGCCTCGGTCGAGTTCGACCTCGACGCCCGCCGGCACGGGCTGCTGCGGATCGGCGTCGGTGAACAGGAGCGCCCGCCCGAAGCAGTCGCTCTCCAGCGCGGTCTCCAGGCTGTCGAAGGTGCTCGCTTCCAGCGAGCGCCGCATCAACGACTCCAGCGGCCCACCGGAGATGCCGCCGAGCATGCAGATCAGCGCCGGGCGATCGCGCGTGCTCAAGCCGGGGGCCGCGCAGGTTCCTCGATCGACACTACCTTGACGGTCACATCGATCGCGGGATTCAGCTTGAGGGTAGTCATCATCGTGCCCCGCCTGGGCCCGGGAAGCGCTCGCTGCGCGCCCGTGCTGATCAGTCTAGAGAGGGGAGCGGAGAGACACTAGTCCCGAGAGCACGCTGTTCTCAAGACATCAATCCTCACACCCGATCGCGAGCGCGTAGACGGTCGCCGCTCTCGCCCGCAGCAATGCGCCTGCTGCCTCGTCGAAGGTCGACTCCGTGGTGGTGACATTGTCGACGAGCAACACCCGCTCGGGTGGCGCACCCACCACTGCGAACGCGCCGCGCAGGTTCGTCGCCTGCCTGCTCGCCGAGAGCGCAGTCTGTGGCGGCGTCTCGCGCACGCGGCGCAGCAGCGAGCGGTCCGGCGGCACCGGCACCACCACATCGATCCGCCAGTGCAGCGGCACGGCACGGGCGGCCGTACCGGCGAGCGGTTCGATCAGCCTGATCACGCCTCGGAACTTTGCCTCCAGCAACGCGCGCCGCGTCTCCGCGGTAAAGCGGAAGAGCGTGCGCTGATGGGCATAGGCGGGCGCGTCCTCTGCGCGACGCGCGCACTGCCTCGCATCCCTGCGCCGGTGCCCAGCAGATGCCGCAACGCGGCGGACCGGCCACCGAGAGTGTCTCGATGCAGTCGAGGTGCAGGGCCGACCCGAAGCGGTCGCGCAGACGATGCACCGCTGCGGCAGCAGCGCCTCCGCGACCACCTCCGTGACCCTCCGCAGTGTCGACCGCGAGACCATCGCCGCTCACCCCACTCAGTACGCACCGGCCACAGACGAGGGCATGAGATAGCATGACCCCCGATGACCGCAAGCACCGAACGTTCCGAGGCGTCCTCCGGGGACGCCTCCCTCCCCCGCGCGCAGGGCCCGCCACCGACGCAGGGCTGGGGCGCCGCTCTCCAGATCCCGGCCTTCCGACTGCTCTGCGTAACGCAGCTCGCCAGCGGGCTGCGCCAGCCGATGACCTTCGTCACGCAGGCCTGGTACGTGAACGTCGTCGCGCCAGAAGACCAGCGCGTGCTGCTGCTGGGCCTGCTTGCCACCCTGCGCGGTTCGGCCTTCCTCGCTTACATCGTCTTCGGCGGGGCCTTCGCCGACCGCTACCCACGACGCAAGATGCTGATCACCTCGCATGCGGTCGGATTCTCCTCGGCGTTGCTGATCGGCGGGCTGCTCTTCCTATCCGGGGCGTCGACAGGGGACGGCCCCTGGCTGTGGATCATGCTGGCCTTCTTCACCGCGCTCGGGCTAATCAACGCGCAGGACATGCCGGCGCGTAACGCGATGATCGCGGATGTCGTCCCGAACTCGATGCTCACCTCCGCGGTCACGATCTTCACGATGTCGCTCTCCGTGACGATGCTGGTCGGCGCGCCATCGACCGGGCTGCTGCTCGAACACTTCGGCTTCGGCACGACCTACATCGTTGCCGGGCTCGGCCACATCGTGATCATCCTGGCGCTGCTGCGCATGAAGGTGAGCGAGCAGGCCGCCGACCCGGACGCCGCGCGTGAGTCCGTGATCGCAAATGTCCGTGTCGGCCTCGCCCGCCTGCGTTCGGACCCCGTAGTGCGCTGGATCGTGCTCGCGAGCTGGGTCTCGTTCACGATCGGCATGAGCGTGATGGGGCTGCTGATCGCCGCCTGGGTACGCGACATCCTAGAGCTCGACGCCACCGGCTGGGGGGCGATGATGGTGTTCTGGGGGATCGGCGGGCTGCTCGCCTCCGGCGCGCTCTCGCTGAAGGGCGAATTCGGCCACAAGGGCCCGCTCTACCTCGCCGCGCTCTTCGTCTTCGGCCTCGCCATCGTCGGCTTTGGCTACAGCCGCATCCTGATCGTCGCCTTCCTCTTCAACGGCCTCGCAGGCGGGATGCAGCAGTGGATCCGCATCCTCAGCACGGCCTCGCTCCAGCACGTGGTGCCGAACCGCGTGCTCGGCCGCGTGATGTCGCTGCTGATCCTCTCGCAGGGCATCTCCCAGACGTTCGGGCTGGCGATCGGCGCACTCGGCCAGTACATCGGCCTCGAGATGCTCTACCCGGCGGCAGGCTTCGCGGTCATCGCTTTCACGATCCTGTTAGCGATCTCCCAACCCCGCCTCCGCGCCCTCGACTGAGCCCGAGGGGCCTGCATCGGCCACGACGGCACTGCCATCGCAACCAGTTGTGCGGCGAGTCTGGTTCGAGGTTCCCAGCACGGGGCCCCAACGTGCGCCACGCCGCTGCACTACGTGCGCGAAACGGGCCGCGAGGCTCAACAGACGGCGGAGCGACCTGCAATTCCCGGCCGCGCGACGGGCAAAGCCGAGTCCCAATTCCACTGCAACATCCCTGGAAGGAGGCGCAGGCGGCGAAACCGCGTCCCACTGCGTCCCCACCTTCCACCGCCCCACGTATAATCGAGGCTCGGACCAGCTCCGGGGCAGAGCAGAGAAAGTCGAACTGCGTGCGCGTTAACGTAAGACTCTTCGCCGGGCTGAAAGACATCGTCGGCGGTGACCTCGAAGAGACCTTCGACGGCACGGATGTCACGGTCGAGCTGCTCAAACAGCAGCTCGCGACCAACCATCCGAAGATCGAGCCCTACCTCTCCGGTCTCGCCGTGGCGATCAACGAGGAATACATCCTCGGCGACGACGAAGTGCTGCACGATGGCGACGAGGTCGCTCTGATCCCGCCGATCTCCGGCGGCGCGGACACGCCGAGGTATCTCGTCACCTCTGACGAACTCGACCCGAAGGCGCTGCGCGACCTCGTGCGCACCGACCGCAGCGGCGCCACCGTCGTCTTCGAGGGCGTCGTGCGCGACCGCCACGATGGCTACGACGTCGAACGCATCGAGTACGAGGCCTACGACGCGATGGCTGTGAAGCAGCTCGAAGCCGTGGGCGAGGCGGTGCTCGCCGAGCTGGCGGTCCACGCGATCGCCGTGCACCACCGCACCGGCGTCGTCGAAATCGGCGAGGCCTCGCTGCTCGTCGCCGTCTCGGCCGAACACCGCGCGGAAGCTTTCGCCGCTGCCCTTCGCGTCGTCGACCGAGTGAAGGAGAGCGTCCCGGTCTGGAAGAAGGAATTCACCCCGGACGGCCCCGCCTGGCAAGAAGGCCGCCCGGCACGCCCGATCACCTGACCCCGCATGACAACTAGCGAGGCCCCAGGCTTCTGCCCTCGCTGCGGCGCGCCGATGCGCGCACCACTCGCCGGCGAGAGCGGCCACCTGCACTGCACCGGCTGTGAGCGCCCGCACTGGTCGAATCCGATCCCCGTCGCCGGCATTTTGCTTGTCCGCGACGGCCGCATCCTGCTGACCCGCCGCAGCGAGGAGATGTCGCAGGGCGCCGGACGCTGGGCCTTCCCCGGCGGCTTCGTCGAGTCCGGTGAGACCACCGAGGAGGCTGCCGTGCGGGAGACGCGCGAGGAGGCGAACGTCGATGCCACGATCACCGGCATCGTCGGCATGCCGCACTCGATGGTCGCCGCTCGCCACCTCGTCACGGTCTACCGCGGCGAAGCAGACGGTGAGCCGCAGCCGGGCCCGGAGGTCGCCGAGACTCGCTGGTTCGCCCCCACCGAGATCCCGTGGGACGAGATTGCCTTCCCCACAACCGAGACCGCGCTCCGCGACCTGATCAGCGAGGGCATCGACGGCCCGCCCGCGCACCCGCTCGACCCTGCGGCGCCAATCGCTCGCTCGCTGCCAGCCCCGCCCGCGCACTGCCGTCACTGCGGCGGTCGCGTGGAGGCCAGCGGGGGAGGGCCGGACGGGCACGGTCGTTGCATCGCGTGCGCGACACCGGTCTGGGTGAACCCGGTGACCGCCGCCTCGATGCATGTGCTGCGCGATGGCAAGGTGCTGATGGCACGTCGCAGCGAGCGCATGCGCCGCGGTGGCGGGCAGTGGACCGGCCCCGGCGGCCACATCGAACCCGGCGAGACCGCCGAGCAGGCCGTGCGACGCGAACTGCGCGAAGAGGTCGGCATCGATGTCTCGATCACCGGCCTCAACGGCGTCTACAGCATGCGCGCCCCGGCGGTCGTCTTCGTCTCCTACCGCGGCACCGCCACCGGCGAGCCAATCGCCGCCGAAGAGACCGTCGAGGTGCGCTGGTTCACCCCCTCGGAGATCCCATGGCCGGAGCTATTCGAGGACGCCGTCGACCCGATGCGCGCCCTACTCAAGCAGGGCTTCGGCTAGGCCAACGTGGCCGCAGCGCCCATTCCAGAGGGAGGCGCCGCCGATCCAACCGAGGGGGGTGCAGGGGGCGAAGCCCCCGCGTCTTACGAGCGGGTGGGTGGGTGGGTTCCATCCAGAAGACACAGCGCGGCGCAGTCGTGTTCGAATCAGCTGACGTCACCTCGGCGGAAGTCGGGCGCCTCGATCTCATACACCACCACCACATCGAGGTCGGCGAGCCGCGAGGCGATGCGCGGCTCCATTTTCTTCAGCTCGACATTCGTCGTGATCACCGTCGGTAGCTGGCCCAGGTGACGGTGGTTCAGGATCTGGTAGAGCTTCTCCTGCGCCCACGGGCTCGACTGCTGCGCGCCCATGTCATCAAGCACCAGCAAGCGCACGTTGAGCAGCCGCTGGAAGACAGTGTCGAACCGCTCGCTCGCACCCGGGGCGAAGGTCGAGCGCAGCTCATCGAGCAGGTCCGGCACGGTCGCGAAGCAGACGCTATCACTGCGTTCCAGCCGGTAGTTCGCGATCGCACTCGCGAGGTGCGTCTTGCCGCAACCGTTCGCGCCGACGAACAACACCCAGCCCTCCGGGTCGTCCGCCCACTCGCGCGCCAGCCGGAAGGCACCCTCGAGGTTCTGGCGGGCCTTCCCTCGCAGCCCTCGCCCGGCCGGATCGAAGTGTTCGAAGTCGAAATCGCGTAGCCGATCGCGGGACATGCCACCGACCTGCGAGTAGTCCGGCAGCGATCGCTCCTCCAGCGTCAGCACCTGCGAGATCGAGGGGTCGCCGAGCCGTGCGCCCAGCCGCGGGTCGATCTCTGATAGTGGCTTCTCGCAGGTAAAGACCGTCGGCAGCGCGGCGTGAAAACGATGCGAGATCAGCTGGAAGAACTTCTCGCGCGCCCATGGTGTCTGCGAGTACGTATCGAGGTCGTCCAACACCACCAGCGGCGCGGTGCGTAGCTGCTCCAGGAGCTGGTCGTACGACAGCTCCGCCTCGTCGTCGTACGAGGCGCGGAGGTGGTCGAGCAGGTCGGCAACGGTGAGGAAGAGCGCGGGCTCCCCTCGATCGATCGCCTGGTTCGCGACCGCCGCGGCGATATGGGTCTTGCCGCAGCCAGGCACGCCCGTCAGCACCAGCCAGCCCTCCGGGTGCACGGCGAAGCGCCGGGCCACCTCGACGGCCTGGGCGTAGTGATGCTGGGCGTCGCTCTGCGTCGAACGGCCCTGGCTCAGCAGCGTGTCGAAGGAGAAACGCTCCATCGCTCCCAGCCTGGAGAAGCGCACGAGCCGATCGCGGCGGGTGCGATCCTCCTCCGACTGCACGCAGACGCACGGCGTCGGCTGCCCGAAGTCGGGATGTGTCGGATCCGAGGTAATGCGGACGAATCGCGCACCCTGGCAGTGAGGACAGGGCGGCGCGTCGCGGGAGCGGTCAGTGTTCCGGGGGCCAGCTGCGTCGGACGACCCGTTCGTACGGGCCGTGATCGCGCGTTGCTGCTCCAAAATCTCCTGTAGTGGTCGCATCCTTTGCCTCCCTTCCTTCCTCATCCCAGCGCCGCAGGATCGCGTCAGCGTAGCGCCACGAGCGCGCGTTCGCCTTCGCTGCTTCGCGCAGCGCATCGACGATCCACTGCTCCGGATAGCGATCTGTCGCCTCCGCCAGCGCCTCCGCCACGGACGGCGTGATCGTCCCGATCTCCTGCTCGTAGACCTGCGCCGGGCCCTCGCGTCGCACGACCGGCACGACGAGCGGCGCAGCGCCGGGCACCGTCAGCGCACCACTCTGCACTCGCAACAGGTTGCGACGCCCGCCCTCGTTGTTCACGAAGTAGAGCGTGTCGCCATCGTCCAGCGGGCAGCCGAGCAGCGTGCCACGTTCCACCGCCCGACCGAGCGCCGGTGCGAGCGTATCGAGGCCACCCAGCCGCTCCAGCGAGTTCACGAGCGGCGCTTCTGTCGCGAGGTCGCGACCGCGCACCGCGCGCAGTTGCCCGCGTCGACGCTGCACCGCGTAGAGCGCGTAGAGCGTCACCCGCAGCTCCGCCTCATCCTCGATCTCCGGGAGCACCTCGACAAAGAGCTGCGCGGGCAGCGTCGTCGCCGCACCGCCGGTAGCGAAGCCGCCAAAGGGGGCCTCATTGGTGGCCGGCTCGGCGTCGGTCTGCTGATCGGTCTGGCGTGCGGTCATTCGCTGAAGACGGGCTCGGTCTGCTCTCGCAGCACAAGATCCTGGAACGAGGCGGTGTGATTAACGAAACGCACCGTGACCGTGTCGGTCGGGCCGTTGCGGTGTTTCGCGATGATGATCTGCGCGAGCCCCGTCGGGTGCTGCCCCCCGGGCGCGGTCGGGTTCTGATCCTGCCACTGCTCGGCCGTCAGATAGACATCTTCGCGGTAGACGAACATGACGATGTCCGCATCCTGCTCGATCGAACCCGATTCACGCAGGTCGGAGAGCATCGGGATGTGCGGGTTACGTGTCTCGACTGCTCGCGAGAGCTGCGCCCCGGCGATCACAGGCACGTTCAGCTCGCGCGCCATCTCCTTCAACGCGCGCGTAATCGCACCAAGCTCGCCGGCTCGCGTGTCGGCCCGTCCCGCATTGTGCAGCAACTGCAGGTAGTCGACGACGACGAGGTCGAGCCCGCGGTCCGCCTGCAACCGCCGACACTTCGCGCGGATCTCCGGCACGCTGAGCACCGCCGAGTCATCGATGTAGAGCGCGGAGCCGCTAAGCAGCCCGATCGCGTCCATCACCTTGCGTTCTTCGTCGTCCCCGTGCTGGCCGAGACGCAGCCGCGCCTGCGTCACATCCGCCTCCGCAGAGAGCAGGCGCATCGCTAGCTGGTCGCCCGACATCTCGAGCGAGAAAAAGGCCACCGTCGCGTTCTCGCCGACCGCGCCGTTGCGCGCGAAGTTCAGCATCAGCGCAGTCTTGCCGACGCCAGTGCGAGCTGCCACCACGATCAGGTCGCCGCGCTTGAACCCGCTGATCACCGCGTCGAGGTCCATGAAGCCCGACCGCACCTGTGCGGGCGCGCCGTCCGCGTCCTCGCCAGGGTCTTCGAGGAAGGCGTCCAGCAGATCGCGTAGCGCTTTGAAGTCGCCCGCCGACTCAGCGCCCTGGATGCCGAGCAGCAATTCCTCAGCGCGCGAGATCACGACTCGCTGTTCCGGGCCGCCCGCGTACGCCAGGCGTGCGATCTCGCCGGCGGCTTCGATCAGCCGTCGGTAGAGCGCATCGCGGGCGATGATGCGTGCGTGCGCCTCGACGCCGACAGCGGTGAAGTACTTGCCGGCGACCTCTGCGAGGTAGGGTTCACCGCCCGCAGCATCCAGCCGCCCGGCGCGCTCCAGTTCGTGCGCGAGCGTCGGCACGGTGACCGCCTCGCCACGTTCAGCGAGGTCGAGCGCGGCCTCATAGCACCAGGCGTTCTGTTCGCGGAAGAAGTCGGCCGGGCTGAGTAACGGGATCACGCGGGCGTACGTGTCGTCGTCGAGCAGCAGGGCCGCGATCACCGCCTCTTCGGCGGAGACATCGTGCGGTGGGAGTCCAGTTGGGGTACGCCCGCCATCGGGGCGTCCACCCGGCAAACCGCCTTCGGGTCGGAGCTGTGCCGGTCGGCTACCGCTAACCAGCGCCGGACCCTAAGCGGTTTCGAGATCCTCCGAGGCTTCGCCAGAATCGGCGTCGTCATCGGAGGCGGTCGCATCAGTAATGCCCGGCTCCGCCACGTCATCGGGATCGGTGACGTCAGACTCTACTTCCGTCTCAGTGACCACAGCGACCGGTTCCTCCATAGGAGGGGCCAGCAACTGTTCGACCGCCGCATCCACGCCTTCCGGCGCCTCAGCGTCGACCACGGCCACCTGAACCTCCGTCGTGATATTCCGCGACAGACGGATGGTGACGGGGTAGAGCCCCACGTTCCTGATCACCTCGGGTAGCAGTACACGACGCCTGTCCAGTTCGTCGCCGAGAATCTCCCCAGCCTTCTCAGCGATGTCATTATTAGTGACTGAACCGTACAGACGTCCCTGCTCTCCCACCCTGACGGCCATTACGAGCGTCGCATCATCAAGCTTGCCGACAAGCTGATGCGCGTGCTCGTCCTCGAGTCGTTGCCGCTCCCCCTCGATTGTTGCGAGCTCGGAAGCTCGCTCGAGTAGTTGCGGAGTCGCCGGTGCGGCAAAGCCGCGCGGCAACAGGTAATTTCGAGCGTAGCCATTTGCGACATCGCGGATGTCGCCCATGGCGCCCGAACCCTCAACGGTCTCCAAGAACACGACCTTCACGGTAGGAACCCTTTCGGCGTGTCGGAGCCGGGACACCCGCTACAGTGGGCGGGCGGCCCGCGCCTCGGAACGCACTTATCACCAGCTCTGTCCCAAAGGGATGGGCAGTCAGCGACCCATCAGTCTGGGAGTCGTGGATACGTCTGTTCGCGAGCGATCAGCGTAGCCGTGACAGCCGGTGAGGTGCAATCCGAGAAGACGGCCGTCCTTCGGCACCCACTTCAGCAGTTGGTAGCGATCATAGAACGTTCGTTCGTACAATGTCAAACGCATGTTCTGGTGGGTCGTGGCGCCCACGGTCGCGAAGTCAGCGCCTACCCCGCCAGCGCGCGCTCCAGTGCCCCGTCGTACGCGTCGCGCGCGGCCTCGAGCGCGAGGTCGACCGGACCGAGGGTGATGCGATCGCCGCCCGCCGTGCCGAGTAACACGGCGGGCACGCCAGCCTGCGAGGCCTGTTCCGCCACTGCCTGCCCGTCCGCCTCGCTGCTCGTCGCGACGAGGAAACGTGACTGCGCCTCGCCGAAGAGTGCGGCGTCGAGGCGCGAGCCGAGATCGAGGTCCGCAGCACCCTGGAGACCCGTCCCGGCGGCGAGGCAACTCTCGGCAAGCGTGACGGCGAGGCCGCCATCGGAGCAGTCGTGCGCGGCGGTCAGCAAGCCGCGGCCGTGGGCATCGAGCACCACGCGCTGCACTCGCGTCTCAAGGTCGAGGTCGATACTCGGTCGCCCCGCGAGCCGGCCCAGCAGCTGCGTCAGGTACTCGCTGCCCGCGAGCGTCGAGGCTGGCTGCGCGACGGACGCGCCCAGCAACAGGACGCGGTCACCCTCGTTGAAGGCCGGGGTGAGGTGCTTCGTCACGTCGTCGAGCACGCCGAGCATGCCGATCGCAGGGGTCGGCAGCACCGCAGCATCGGGCGTCTCGTTGTAGAGCGAGGCGTTGCCGGAGACGACCGGCGTGCCCTGCGCCTCGCAGGCCTCCGAGAGCCCGATGATCGACTGCTCCAGCTCGTAACCGACCTCCGGCTTTTCCGGGTTGCCAAAGTTCAGGCAGTCGGTGACCGCCGCCGGGGTCGCGCCGGTGGCAACGATGTTGCGTGCCGCCTCGGCGACGGCAATCTGCGCGCCGATGCGCGGCTCCAGCGCCACTAGCCGCCCGTTGCCATCGGTGGTCACGGCGAAGCCCCGGCGCGTCGCCGACCTGTTCGCCCCATCAACGGGCAGTGCTACGACCGCCGCATCGCCGCCCGGCCGCACGACCGTCTGGTTCAGCACCTGGTGGTCGTACTGGCGGTAGATCCAGTGCCGACTGCCGATGTTCTGAGAGCCAAGCAGGCCGAGCAGAGCCGCGTTTGCATCCTCCACGTCCGCCAGCGCATCGAGGTCTTCGGCCTGCGCACGATCCAGCGAGGGCGAACGCACGGCCTCCGGCGGGTAACTCGGCGCGTCGCTCAGCACCCCGATCGGGATGCGGGCGACCTCCGTCTCGCCATCGCGAATCGTCGCCATGCCATCGTCGGTGACATGGCCGATCACGTCGGCATGCAACTCCCAGTGGCGGAACAGCGCGATCACGTCGTCCAGGTGCTCGGCCTTCGGGATCACGAGCATCCGCTCCTGCGACTCGGAGAGCATCACGTCGTAGGCCGACATCTCCAGTTCGCGCCGCGGCACCAGCGCGACGTCGATATCGATGCCGGTACCGGCGCGCGCTGCCGACTCGACCGCGCTCGATGTCAGTCCTGCCGCGCCGAGGTCCTGCAGCCCCTCGATCCAATCGCCGTGCTGCTCGGCCAGCTCGACGCAGGCCTCCATCAGCAGCTTTTCGGTGAAGGGGTCGCCCACCTGCACGGCCGGGCGGCGGTCGCCCGAGCCCTCGTCGAGCTCCACCGAGGCGAAGGTCGCGCCGTGGATGCCATCCCGCCCGGTATCCGCGCCGACGAGCAGCAGCGGGTTGCCCGGCCCGCTGGCCGATGCCGAAAGCAGGTGCTCGATGCGCCCGACCCCGACCGCCATCGCATTCACCAGCGGGTTACCGCTATAGGCGGGGTCGAACTGCACCTCGCCACCCACCGTCGGTACGCCGATGCAGTTGCCGTAGCCGCCGATGCCCCCGACAACGCCGCCGAAGAGGTGGCGGTTGTGCGCATCGTCCAACGGTCCGAAACGCAGCGAGTCGAGCAGCGCGACCGGCCGCATCCCCATCGCGAAGATGTCGCGCAGAATGCCGCCGACGCCGGTCGCCGCCCCCTGGTACGGCTCCAGCGCGGAGGGGTGGTTGTGCGACTCCATCTTGAAGACCGCGCACCAACCTCCACCGAGGTCGATCGCGCCGGCGTTCTCCTCGCCGACCTTCGTCAGCACGTACGGGCCTTGTGTCGGGAAGTGGCGGAAGAGCGGGCGCGAGTGCTTGTAGCCGCAGTGCTCCGACCACAGCGCCCCGGCCATGCCCAGCTCCACCTCGGTCGGATCACGGTCGAGCATATCGACCAGTCGCGCGTACTCAGCGCGGGACATCGCCACCATCTCAAGCGTGTGGTCGTCGACGGTCATCTCAGCGCGCTCCGCTCACCTT
>DASCRM010000037.1:0-8410 GCA_034406555.1 Dehalococcoidia bacterium
GTACATCTGTGTGGACGAACCGCAGGGCTTTCAGTCGTCGGTGCCGCCGATCGCAGCCACGACGAACGACCTCGGCTTCGTGCGCTTCCACGGGCGGAACGCCGCGATGTGGGAGCAGAAGACAAAGATCTCTTCCGAGCGCTTCGACCACTACTACGAGCCGCACGAGCTCGACGAGTGGGTACCGAAAGTCGCCAGCCTGCTCGATCAGGCCGAGGACGTGCACCTGATCCTGAACACCAACAACTTCGACCAGGGTCCCTCGAACGCCCGCCTGCTCAGCGAGCGACTGGAGGCCGGGGGCGTCGCCGTCGATGCGTGGGAGCCCTCGTCGGCCTGCCGCCGACTGAACCCGGTCAGGGCCGCCTGCTCTAGGCGAGATCGCGCTCGCTAGCTCCACAGCCGGGCGACGCTCTGCCCCGCCCACACGGCGATGAGCGCGGCACTGACAGAGGCGAGCACGTTGAGGGCCGCGAGCCCCCACGCACCCTGATTCGTCAGCGTCAGCGTCTCGAGGCTGAAGGCAGAGAACGTGGTGAAGCCGCCGAGTAGACCGACGAGCAGCGCCATGCGCAACTCGACCGGGATGTTCGTGCGTTCGAGCAGCACCGTGGCGATGATGCCGGCGACGAATGCGCCGACGATGTTCACCGTCAGTGTGCCGACGGGGAAGCTGCCGTCGCTCGCGCTCTGCACGCGACCCGCGATCTGAAACCGCAAGTAGGTGCCGATCGCGCCGCCCGCCATCAACAGGATCGCCTGCACGTCTCGTCCCGTCCGTTGCCGACACTGCCATTCTCAGAACCTACGCTGACGCGGTCAAGGCTGACAGCACCGCGTTCCGCTCCTATGCTGCGCAGGCCACGAGACCGCGAGAGGATGACCGGGTGCAGGCACTGACATACGAACGCGCATCGACCGTCGCCGAGGCGATCGCGCTGCTCAAGGACGGCGGGCCAACCGCTCGCGTGTTGGCCGGCGGCACCGACGTGATCGTGCTGGCGCGCGAACGCCGAGCGGAGATCGACCGCTTCATCGATGTGAAACAGATCCCGGAGACGATGGCGCTCTCGTTCGATGCCTCGGACGGTCTCAGTGTCGGCGCGGCCGTCCCCTGTTATCGCATCTACGGTGACGAGAGCGTGCGTGAGCACTACCCGGCGCTGATCGCCGCGACGAGGGTGATCGGCGGTACCGCGGTGCAGGGGCGCGCGAGCCTGGGCGGCAACCTCTGCAACTCATCGCCAGCGGCCGATTCGATCCCGGCGATGATCGCGCTCGGCGCGGTCGCCAACATCGCAGGGCCGGATGGCGAGCGTGTGGTCGCGGTCGAGCAGTTCTGCACCGGCCCCGGCCAGAACGTGCTGGAGACGGGCGAGTTCGTGGTCTCGATTCAGTTGCCACCACCCGCGGCGAAGTCCGGCGCGGGCTGGGAGCGCTTCATCCCCCGCAACGAGATGGACATCGCCGTCACCAATGCCGCGGCGAGCCTCGAGTTCGAGGGCGAGACGGTCGTCTCCGCTCGTGTGGCGATCGGCGCAGTCGGCCCCACGCCGATCTTCGTCGAGGCCGCCGCCGAGGCGCTAATCGGCTCGCCACTCAGCGAGGCAACGATCGACGCGGCCGCACAGGCGTCGCGCGAAGCAGCCACGCCAATCGCGGACATGCGAGGTTCGGTGAAGCAACGTCGCCACCTCGCCGGTCTGCTCACCGCTCGTACGATTCGCGTCGCCGCTGAGTTTGTGGGCATCACTATCGCCAACGGAGGTGCCTGATGAGCACTCGCATCGTCAAGACGCGGATCAACGGGGACTCACGCGACTTGCTGGTCGATGACCGCGACAGCGTGTTGGAGGCGCTACGCAACCGTGCCGGGCTGACCGGGGCGAAGGAGGGCTGCAACAACGGCAACTGCGGCGCCTGCTCCGTGATGCTCGATGGTCGCCTGGTCAACTCTTGCCTCGTGATGGCCGCCGAGCTCGAGGGCGCTGAAGTGACCACCGTGGAGGGGCTGGAGAGCGGGCCTCAGGAGCTGCACCCGCTGCAGCAGGTCTTCCTCGAAGAGGCGGCGCTGCAGTGCGGCATCTGCACTCCCGGCTTCCTCGTCTCCGCGAAAGCGTTGCTTGATGAGAACCCGGATCCGACGGAGCACGAGGTGCGTTTCTGGCTCGCCGGAAATCTCTGTCGCTGTACCGGATACGACAAGATCATTCGCGCCGTGCTGACCGCGGCCGAACAGATGCGAGGGGCCTGAGATGACGACATCGAATGCTGGACGCTATCGCGTCGTCGGCAGCCGCCCAGTACGCCCGGACGGCACGGACAAGGTCACCGGACGCGCGGTCTACGGCTCGGACGTGCGGCAGCAGCAGACGCTGGCAGGTGCGGTGCTGCGCAGCCCGCACGCCCACGCGGTGATCAAGTCGATCGACGCCTCGCAGGCGCTGGCGCTGGACGGCGTGCAGGCCGTGATCACCTCTGCGGACTTCCCGGACGACGAGGGTCGGATCGTGCCGACGCTGCGCGGCCCCCTGCCCCTGCGCTGGCAGCTCGACCGACTGATGGCCTCATCCAAGGCGCTCTACCGCGGCCAGCCGATTGCCGCGCTCTGCGCAACCGACCCGCACATTGCCGAAGACGCACTCGCGCTGATCGAGGTCGAGTACAAGGTGCTGCCGGCGGTGACGAGCGGTCTCGATGCCGAGTCGCCTGACGCGCCGATCCTGCTCGACGACGGCGCGGCCGATGAGATCAAAGGGCTGTTCGAGTTCGTCGACGGCCGCCCGAGCAACATCGCGCGACACATCGAGATGAGTCTCGGCGACGTCGATGCGGGCTTCGCGGAAGCGGAGGTCATCGTCGAACGCGAGTTCGAGGTCGCGGCCGCGCACCAGGGCTACATCGAACCGCACAACGCCACCGCGTTCTGGAGCCACGACGGCCAGCTCACCGTCTGGACGAGCACGCAGGGTGCGTTCGGTGTGCGCTCGCAGCTGAACGAGGTGCTGGGCATCCCGGTCGCCCAAGTCCGCGTGATCCCGACTGAGATCGGTGGCGGATTCGGCGGCAAGCTCTCGATCTACCTCGAACCACTCGCCGCGCTGCTCTCGCGTGCCTCGGGACGGCCCGTGCAGATGGCGATGAGCCGCACCGACGTCTTCGAGGCGAGCGGCCCGGCCGGCGCAACGCGCCAGCGCGTGAAGATCGGCGCGAAGCTCGACGGAACGATCGTCGCGGCCGATGTGGAGCTGATGTACGAGTCCGGTGCCTACCCCGGTGCGCCTGTCGCCGGAGGCGCGCGCTGCGCGCTCACGCCTTACGACATCCGGAACCAGCGAGTGCACGGCTACGACATCGTCGTGAACAAACCGAAGGTCGCGGCCTACCGTGCCCCGGGCGCCTCGCAGGGCGCCTTCGGCGTCGACTCCGTGATCGATGAGATTGCGCTGGAGCTGGATCTCGACCCGATCGAGTTGCGCATCCAGAACGCCGCCCGCGACGGCAGTCAGCGGTCGGACGGTGCGACGCACGGGCTGATCGGCAACATCGATGTGATGAACGCCGTGCGCGACAGCGACCACTACCGCTCCGAGATGGAGGGCGAGAACCGCGGGCGCGGGATCGCGATGGGCTTCTGGCAGAACGGCGGGGGCGAGTCGAGTGCCTACGCGGCTGTCAGCCCGGACGGCACCGTCAGCCTGATGACCGGATCCGTCGACATCGGCGGGCAACGCGCCTCGCTGGCGATGCAGTTCGCGGAGACGATGGCAATCCCGTACGAAGACGTGAAGTCGCAGGTCGCGGACACCGACGCGATCGGCTTCACCGGCAACACCGGCGGCAGCCGCACGACGTTCGCTACCGGCCTCGCAGTGCACCACGCGGCGCTTGACCTGCAGCGCCAGCTCGAATCGCGAGCGGCGAGCATCTGGGAGATCGACGATGAGTGGGTCAGCTACGACGACGACGGCGTCGTCCGCGGCCCCAACGGCAAGCACATGACCTTCAAGGAAATTGCCAAGCGCCTGCCCTCCACCGGCGGCATGTTGCAGGGGCGCGCCGACACCGTGCCCGACAAAGTCGGCGGCTCCGTGGGGCCGGCCTTTGCCGCCCACATCGTCGATATCGAGGTGGATGCCGAGACGGGCAAGGTCGAGGTGCTGCGCTACACCGCGATCCAGGACGTCGGTACCGCGATCCACCCCTCGTACGTCGAGGGGCAGATCCAGGGTGGCGCGGTCCAGGGCATCGGCATGGCACTCAGCGAGGAGTTCCTCTACGACGCCGACGGCCGCATGACGAACGCGAGCTTCCTCGATTACCGCATGCCGACGACCGTCGATGTGCCGATGATCGACGTCACGCTGGTTGAGGTGCCGAACCCCGGTCACCCCTACGGCGTGCGAGGCGTCGGCGAGGTACCGATCGTGCCTCCGCTGGCTGCGATCTCGAACGCGATCCACGACGCGATCGGCGTGCGCATGCGCCGCCTGCCCGCATCGCCGACTGCGATCCTCGACGAGCTGCTGCCGGATGACGACTGAGGCCGCGTCGGCGATGGCCACCGTCCACCTGCCGACGAACCTGCACCCGTTCGCGGGTGACCAGACGCAGGTCGGCGCACCCGGATCGACGCTGCGGCAGGTCTTTGCGGCGCTGGATCGGGAGTGGCCCGACCTCGTGTCGCAGATCATCGAGGGCGGCGACGTCCTCCCACAGTTCGCCATCGCGATCGACGGCACGGTTGTCGAGGGTGGGCTCGGGGCGTCCGTCGGCCCGGAGACAGAGATCTACGTGATCGCCTCAATCGGTGGTGGCGTTGATCAGCCGCCAGCCTCCGCGACGCGGCTGATCAGCTTCGACATCGACGGAACCCTGGAGGTTGGCGAACCACCGGGTGAGATCACCCTGACGACCGTTCGACGGGCACACGCGCTCGGCATCGTCGTCGGAAGCTGCTCCGACCGCCCGATCAGCTACCAGCAGAAGCTGTGGGCGGATCATGACGTGCCGATGCAGTTCGTCGTGCTGAAGCAAAACCTGCTGCACGTCCGCGCGTCATTCCCGGACGCCGCGCACTACCTGCATATCGGCGATACGCCGGTCGACCGGCAGATGGCGAAGGAGGCCGACTTCGACTTCCTCGATGTGCTCGATGGGCCGGAAGCGCGCCTGCTCGTCGAGCTGAACGGCGCGTAGCGCCCGACCCGCTACGCGGGGCGAAACTTCACCAGTGTCCACTCGTCCGTGATGTCGTCGAAGCTCACTTCGAGCGGCATGTCGACGATCACATCGTCGGGAACCTCGCAGTCGACGAGCGTCGAGATCATGCGCACGCCCTCGTCGAGTTGCACCACGGCGTAGACGTACGGAACGTCGTCTTCGAAGGCGGGGTTACCGGGCTGGCGCACGATCGTGAAGGTGTGCAGCCGTGCCTTGCCGCTCACCGACGCCCACTCCCAGTCCTCGCGCAGGCAGGTCGGACAGGCCCTGCGCGGGTACCAGAAGAAGGCGTCGCAGCGAGCGCAGCGAGGAATGATCAGCTCGTGCCGCTTCGCCGCGTCCCAGAAGCGCTGCGTCAGTTCGGGGTCTTCGAGCCTCGGCAGAGGCTTTGCGTTGTCGCCCATTGGAGGCCTCGGTCTCTTGCTTCGTCGTATCCGGTTGTTAGAGAGTTTCGCTCGAACCGAGCACCAGCGTGCACATCACGCTTCCGGTGCCACCTCAGCCGTTCACCATGCAGAGGTCGGATTTCTCCACCTGCCGGCTCTCGGCGCGGCCCATCACTTGCCGGGTCGCCTCGACGACGTGCCGGAAGCCGCCAGCGCTGCCGCCGGGCTGACCGGCCGAGATCTGGCCGCCGTCCGTGTTCACCGGAAACTCGCCCTCGTAGGTGGTATCTGTCGACCCGTAGAACGCGCCGATCTCGCCCTTCTCGCAGAACCCGGCATCCTCGAGACATGCCATCGCGAGGATCGTGTAGCAGTCGTAGAACTCCGCGAATTGCATGTCGTTGATGTTGTACTCGGCCATGCGCAGCGCCGTGGGCGCGGTCATCACGACCGGCGTCGTCGCGATGTTCTCTTCCTGCCAGATCGCGTCATGGCTCGTCGCCGGCCCACCGACGCCGAGCACGTAGACCGGCGAGTGAGGCATCGCGCGCGCTCGCTCGGCGGAGGTGACGATCACGGCGGCACCGCCGGAGCACGGCATCACACTCTCCAGCAGATGCAGCGGCTCGTTGGTGAAGCGCGAGTCGAGCACGTCCTGGATCGTGATCGGCTGGCCCTTCCACACCGCATTCGGGTTGTCGAGCGCGTTCGTGCGCTGATCGACGGCCATCTTGGCGAACTGTTCCTGCTTCGTGCCGTACTCGAACATGTGGCGCTGCTTCATCATTCCGTAGCCGCCGTTCTGGGCGATTACAGGGCCGAAGGGCGCTTCCCACTCCGAGCCGCGAGTGCAGGGGGCGTCCGTAGGTCGCGCCGCAGCGGTGGCGGTCACACGCGAGCTGCTGCGCACACGCGATTCGCCGAAGATGCAGAGCACGTAGTCCGCGAGGCCGGTGGTGATCGCCATCGTCGCGGTCGTGATCGAGGTGGCTCCGCTCGCGCCATGCGTACTCATCGAGGCGGTGTAGCGAGGCTTCAGGCCAAGCACCTCCGCCAGCGTCATCGAGTTCAGGCCTTCCTGCCCGACCAGCCCGTCGATGTCCTTCGGGCGCAATCCGGCGTCGGCGATCGCGCCGCGCGCCACCTCGGCCAGCACCGAGTAGGTGCTGCGTCCGGGCATCTCCTTCTCGGTCGGGATCTCGTAGAATCCGGCAATCGCCGTCTCGCCTCGCGCGCTCATCGCATCACCTCACCCTCGAATGAGCGCACCATACGACGCGCCCGGCGGCTGTCAACGTGCGTCGAGTCGCCATCAAGGCGTGTACGCTCACGCCATGGTGACCGAGACCCGCATCGAGGCGCTCGACGCCTTCCCACTGAACGTGCCCCTGCTACGTCCGTTCGTGATCGCGACCGGGCGGCTCGATCGCGTCGAAAACGTCGCCGTGCGAGTGCGGCTGAGCGGCGGCGCGGTCGGCTGGGGCGAGGTGCCCTCGCTGCGGCCCGTCACGGTCGAGGACCAGCCAACCGCGCTCGCCGCGGTCGACGAGGCGGCCGGCGGATTCACGGGCCGCGATGCGGCGGCGTGGCGCTCGCTGGCGGCTGAGCTCGGCGAGCGCGTCCCGCAGTTCGCGGCGGTGCGTGCGGGAATCGAGATGGCGGTGCTCGATGCGCTCGCCCGCGCCCTCGGCGTACCGCTCTCCATCGTCTTCGGGGGCGCACGAACGAGCGTAGTCACCGACATCACGATCCCGATCTGCGAGCCGGAAGAAGCACAGGCGCTGGCCGCCGAATACCGCGAGCGTGGCTTCGCCACGCTCAAGACGAAGGTCGGCCGCGATGTCGCCGCTGACATCGCACGGCTGCGCGCGATCCGGACCGGTCACCCCGATTGCGCGCTCGTGCTCGATGCAAACGAGGGCTACAGCGCTGACGAGGCGCTGCGCGCGTTGACGGGGATGCGCGCCGCCGGCATCGAACCCGCGCTCTTCGAGCAGCCGGTCGCTCGTGACGATTGGGAGGGCCTCGGCCGCGTCACCAGCGAGGCCGGTGTTCCGGTGGCCGCGGACGAGAGTTGCCGCACCCCAGAGGACGCCTTGCGCATCGTCCGAGAAGGTCTGGCGGACGTGCTGAACATCAAACTCGCGAAGTGCGGAGTCGTCGGTGCGCTGGAGATCGCGGCGATCGCCCGCGAGGCCGGCCTCGGCCTGATGATCGGCGGGATGGTGGAGACACGTCTAGCGATGGGCTTCGGCGCGCACTTCGCCGCCGGGCATGGCACGTTCGACTGGATCGACCTCGACACCCCGCTGCTGCTGGCGGAGGACCCCGTCGAGGGCGGCTACACCGTCGAGGGGCCGCGCTACGTCCTCAGTGGCGTCGAGGCGGGCCACGGCGGCACACTAGCCGTCGATTAGCACTGTGGCGCGAGAAGAGGGGCAGTGATGGTGGGCGTGATGATCTCCGTCGACATGGAGGGCGTCGCGGGCGTGGTGCACACCGATCACACACGCCGCGACGGACTCGACTACTCGCTCGCACGTTCGCTGATGACGGGCGAGGCGAACGCCGCGATCGCCGGCGCCTTCGATGCCGGGGCCGAGACGGTGGTGGTGAACGACAGCCACGGCACGATGCGCAACCTGCTGCCGGAGGAGCTCGACCCGCGCGCGATGCTGATCAGCGGCTCCCCGAAGCCGTTGCTGATGATGCAGGGCGTCGACGAGCCCAAGATCGAGGCCGCGCTGTGCATCGGCTATCACCCACGAGCGAACAGCCCCGGCGTGCTTGACCACACGATC
>DASCRM010000038.1:0-5985 GCA_034406555.1 Dehalococcoidia bacterium
CGACGATGCCGATGCCCATCGTCGCGGTGAACATCGCGAGCACTAGCGTGACGAACGGCCGGCTGAGCACGCGAGCTCCCTTGAGCGTAGTCAGGGAACGGCGAGCAGTGGATCGCCGTCAGGGCATCATCGGACTAACGGGTGTTCCGCGCGATGGCCAGCGTCAAAGGGTCCCTCGGCCCCCTACTCGATCGCGGTCATCACCCGTTCGATCACGCCTCGGTTGTCGCCGCCCCAGCGGATCGCGACCACCAGTTCATTCTCGCTGTCGATCACGATCTCGTTGCCACCCGCGCCGACCGCCGTGAACGCGGACTCCGGCATCGACGGGTCGCGCGTTCGTCCGGTGATCAACCACCACATGTAGCCGTAGTCCGGATTCACCTCGGAAGGTGTCGTCGCGCGGTCGATCCACTGTCCGGACAGCAATTGCTGGTCGCCCCAGCACCCACGTCGCTGAAGCAGATAGCCGAAGCGGGCATGGTCGAAGGTGCTGATCCAGAGGCCGCCACCCCAGTGCGCGCCGCCGGGCACGGACTGCATCTGTTCGCCATCGATCTTCACCCACGAGTTCTCGTAGCCGTGCCACTGCCAGCTATCGGAAGCGCCAATCGGGTCCATGATCTCGCGCTTTAGGACGGTCGGCGAAGGCTCGCCCCAGAGCCGCAGCATGCAGAGTCCCAGGAGGTTCACGCGTACGTCGTTGTACTCGAAAAAAGTGCCCGGCTCCTGAAGCTCGCGGAAGCTGCCCTTTTCGACGCCGGCGTCACGGCCGACGGAGCGGTTGCGGTCGATCATGTCCGGCTTGTCGAAGAGCGTGCCCTCCCACTCGCTGGTCTGTTGCAGCAGGTGCTCCCAGCGAATCTGCGAGTTGTGCGGCGGTTCGAAATTGCCGTCCGTGATCGAGTCGCCGACCAGGTCGTGGACGTCCGCGATCATCCCTCGATCGAGGGCCAGGCCGGCGACCGTCGAGAGATAGCTCTTCGTCACACTGAAGGTCATGTCGACGCGCCCAGGGTCGCCCCACTCCGCCACGATGTAGCCACGCCGCAGCACGAGGCCACTCGTTGCGCCTCGCTCCTTCGTCGGGCCGACGATCGCGTTGTGCGGCGGCTTCTCACCGCGGCCGACCATGCGAGCGACATCGGTCGGCCAACGCGTCTCATTGGCCTCGGCGTGTGCCACAGCCGCGCTGAGGGCGTCGACGTCCATGCCGAGGTCCGAGGCCGATCGACGTTCCCACTGCGCGTCCGGGCCCGGGAAGTAGATGTCGGGGTCACTCATCGCAGGCTCCAATCGCGGGGCGAGTCCATGAGGCGGGATCGCAGCGGACTATACCGCCAACGCCGCTGCCCTTACCTCGTGTGGCTCAAGACGCGAGGAAGGTGGTACGTGCAGCGACGATGAGCAGACCAGCCGCGAGCAACCGCGAGAGCGGCCCTTCGCCGAGCCGTCGATTGATCCGACGCCCGAGCGGGACGGAGACCAGCACGCCAACGCCCAGCGCGGGTACGTCCGCCATCGGCCCGGACGCAGCGTGGTCGGCGAGCAGGTGGAAGCTCACGACCATGATCGCCATGCCGGTGTTCACCGTCTGCGCGATCGGTACGGCCAGTGTGTGGGGGATGCGCATCACGCGTGTCGCGAGCGGCGTGTAGATCAGCCGGCCGCCGATGCCAGCGAGAGCGGAGAAGAACGCCGTCGAACCGGTCGCCGGCAGCCCGGCTCGGACCGGCATGCGGTAGTGGTAGAGATCGCCGTCACCATCCTTGAACTGACGATCCCAGCCTCGCTGTGCCTGAGCAGCAGCAGCGGGGTGAGCAGGAAGCCACCACCTGCTCCAACGGCCCCGGAGTAGGCGCCGACGGCCAGGCCGAGCCCGACCAGCAGTACGACTTCGAGCGGCGCCACGATCGATGCGACCGCGACGCTGGAGCGCCTAGGGGCGCATCCCTCGGGCCTTCGGGCCGAGGGTCGACTGCAGCCGCGACTGCATCCGCTCCACCCAGTCGGTGAGCAGCGGGCGCGTGTTGCGCGGGTCGATGATGTCCTCCACGTCCATCGTCTCTGCCGTGCGGAACGGGGATCGACGTGCGTTCAGCACCTCTTCCATCTCCGCGCGCGTCGCCACCGGATCCTCGGCCGCTTCGATCTCCTTGCGGAAGACCGCGTCGACGCCACCCTCGACGGGGATACCGCCCCAGGTGCCGGACGGCCACGCGTAGCGCAGGTTCATGCCGGTGCTCGGTGCCTGCCCGGCGCCCGCGACGCCGTATGCGCGGCGCACGATGAACGGCAGCCACGGCACGGTGCTCTGGTTCATCGCGGTCATCCAGCGAATGCCCTTGCGGATCGTGCCCATCTCCTCGGCCTTCGTGCCGACCATGAAACCGGGGTTGTCGAGTAGCTGGACCATCGGCAGGTGGAAGGTGTCACCGATGTCGATGAAGCGCGTCATCTTCTCGGCGGCGTCGCCGTCGATCGCCCCGCCCATCGTCATCGGGTCGTTGGCGATCACACTGACCGGATAGCCATTCAGTCGCGCGAATGCAGTGATCACGGAGCCGCCGTAGTAGCGGTTCATCTCGAAGATCGAGTCCTCGTCGAAGACGTGCGCCATCAGCTTGCGCATGTTGTACCCGCGCTGGCGTTCACGCGGAATGATCGAGAGCAGTTCCTCATCGCGGCGGTGCGGGTCATCATCGACCTCACCACGCGGCGGCATCTCCCAGACGTTGGTCGGCAGGTAGCTGAGGAAGGTGCGGATCTGGCGGAAGCAGTCCTCCTCGTCCTCCGCCTCGTTGTCGGCGACGCCGGAGCCGTGGGCGTGCGTGGCGGTGCCGCCGAGCTCCTCCTTCGTCACGTCCTCTCCGAGGCTACGCAGCGCGAGCGCCGGGCCACCGGGGAAAATCTGCGTCCCTTTCACCATGCAGAAGAAGTGCGAGGCGGGCGCAAAGGCAGCGGGGCCGCCCGCAACCGATCCCATGTTTGCGGTCACGACCGGGACCGTGGAGAGCAGGTCCACGATCACGTGCATCCCCCCCATCGTCGGCAGGTGCGAGCTATACCCGGAGCCGCCGCGCTCGTTGCCCTTCGGCTTCTCGCCGGCCTTGGCCGCGTCCAACGGTGCACGGAACTCGTAACCGCCGCCGAAGCCCTCGACGAAGTGAATGGCGGGAATCTTGTATTCGCGGGCGAGGCTGTTGATCCAGCCGGCCTTCTTGCGCGCGCTGACGCGGTGCGATGTGTAGTCCTCGCCACCGATGGCGACCATGCGATTCTCGATCTTACCCATGCCGACGACGTGGCCACCAGGCTTGAAGTCGATTAGCTCTGGACCGTCGTACTGCGTCTCTCCCTGAAGGACGCCCAGCTCCTCGAAGGTGCCCTCATCGAGCACCTTGTCGATGCGCTCGCGGATCGTGTACTTGCCTTCGTTGTGGTGGCGTTCGACCCGTTCCTCGCCGCCCAACTCCAGCGCGAATTGCCGCCGGCGTTCGATCTCGTCGAGTTCGGGTTGCCAGGTCATGTGATCCCCCCCCATACGCTCCTCGCGGCTGGGCCGTGCACGGCGAGGTAGCATGTGTTCCGTTCAGGTTGCCATCGAGCGCGATGCTACCAGAGCGCACCGGCAGTGCGCAGCGCGGTGCGCTAGACTACTCGACGTCACGTCTATCAACGAAAGATCCAAGCTACCGATGGTGCCAGCCGAATCTGAGACCGCGCCCGCGCCGCTGGCCGGAGTGCGGGTGCTCGATCTCACGCACTACGTTTCCGGACCCTACGCGACCAAATGGCTCTCGCTGCTTGGCGCTGACGTGATCAAAGTTGAACGGCCCGCTGGTGGCGACCCCGCGAGGGGCTTCGGACCGTTTCCGTCGGGCGCCGAGGGCGACCGCGAGCAGAGCGGGCACTTCCTCTTCCTGAACACCGGCAAGCGCGGCATCACGCTGGACCTCAAGCAGGTTCGCGGGCGTGAGCTGTTGCTGCGGCTCGCCGAGAGCGCCGATGTCGTCGTCGAGAACTTCGCGCCGGGCAAGATGGACAGCTTCGGCCTCGGCTACGACGCGCTGTCGCAGGCCAACAAAGAGCTCGTTGTGACCTCGATCTCGAACTTTGGGCAGGACGGCCCGTATCGCGACTTGAAGGCCAGCGAGATCGTGCTCTTCGGCATGGGCGGGCTGATGCACCTGATCGGCTACGACGAGGAAGCCCCGTTGAAGTTCGGTGGTTTCCAGGCGATGCACATGGGCGGGCTGAGCGCCTTCACCGCCACGATGCTGGCGCTCACCCACGCGGAGCGCGCCGGAGCCGGCTCCCACGTCGACGTCTCGATTTTCGAGGGGATGGTCTCCAGCCACTTCCAGTCGATGGTGCAGTACGCATACCTCGGCCGCGTCCAGCGCCGGACGCGGGCAATGATGGTCTTCCCCTGCCAGGACGGGTTCGCGGGCATGCTGGTGCAGGAGCACCAGTGGGAGCGCCTGCTGGAGGTTACGGATGTCCCGGAACTGCAGGAGGAACGTTTCGCCACCGCTCTCGGGCGACGCGACCACTACGTCGAGCTTGAGCCGCTGCTGCTCGGCTGGGCGCTCCAACGCACGAAGCGTGAGATCTACGAGGCCGGGCAGAACGCCAACCTCCCGTTCTCGTTCTTCGCGACCGTCGATGACCTGCTCACCTCGCCACAGTACGAATCGCGCCACTTCTTTCGTCCGGTCGATCATCCGGTCGCCGGGGAGTACCCATACGTGGGGTCGCCGGTGCAGTTCGACGGGCAGGCGCCACCGGTCGGGCGCGCGCCGCTGCTTGGTGAGCACAACGACGAGGTGCTGGGCGGTGATCTGGGACTCCCTGCAGACGAATTGGCGTCGCTGCGCGCCGAGGAGGTGATCTAACGATGGCTGATGCAACGATCGACCGCCCGCTACGCGGTATTCGCGTGCTCGACCTGGGGATGTTCTGGGCGGGCCCCTATTGCTGCCGCATGCTGGGCGAGGCGGGCGCGGACGTGATCAAGGTGGAGTCGCAACGACGCAGCGATCCGTTGCGGATGCAGGGCCGCGGCCTCTTCCCTGATGGCGACCCCGGCGAGCGTCCATGGAACCGCTCCGGGATGGTAAACGAACGCAATCGCAGCAAGCGCAGCCTCGTGATCGACCTCACCTCGGAAGAGGGTTCGGCGATCTTTAAGCAGCTCGTGGCGGTCAGCGATTTGCTGGTCGAGAACTTCAGCCTCGGCGTGATGGACCGCTTCGGACTCGGCTACGACGACCTGAAGGCGATCAACCCGAAGATCGTAATGATGTCGATCACCAGTCAGGGCCTGAGCGGCCCGGAGGCGCGCTACGTCTCCTACGGGACGACGCTGGAGCAGAACGGTGGGCTGTTCGCGATCACCGGCTACCCGCAGCGCACCCCCGGCTTCTCCAGCCTCGCCTTCCCCGACCCGATCGGCGGTATGTCGGCGGCCGGAATGGCGCTCGCCGCACTGCGCCAAGCACGCAAGACCGGAGTCGGCAGTCATGTCGATATCTCGCAGCGCGAGATGACCACGCACTTCGTCGGCGAAGCGTTCATGGAGGCGGTGATCACTGGCGAATCGCCGCGTCCGATCGGCAACCGGCACCCCCGTCACGCGCCACAGGGTGCGTACGAGTGTGCCGGCGACGACCGCTGGCTCTCGCTTACGGTCGACGGAGACGCTGCCTGGGCGGCGCTCTGCGAGCTGATCGGCGACCCCGACCTCGCTTCGCGGTACGCCTCGGTCGAGGCCCGCCGCGAGCACCATGACGAGATCGACACGGTGATCGCCGCATGGGCGGCGACGCAGGAGTTGCAGCCGGCGCTCGACGCTCTGCGCGAGGCCGGCGTGATGGCCGGGCCGGTGATGAACGCCGCCGACCTCTATGCCGACCCGCACCTGAACGCTCGCGACTATTTCGAGCCAGTCGACGACTACGAAGCGGGCACCAACCGCTATAT
>DASCRM010000039.1:0-47178 GCA_034406555.1 Dehalococcoidia bacterium
TGCAAAAAGGGGCTGCAGGGGTGGCGGAATGCTCTGCGTCTTGGGCCGGATCTCTTCGTGGTGGGCGTGGATGCAGTGCACCACCTCGCGGGGCACCTGGAAGCGGCCGGCAATTTCCGCGCCGATCGCCGCATGCGTGCCCTCGACCTCGCGGTCGACGGCCTTGCCGAGGTCGTGGAGCAGCCCACCGACGCGCGCGATCTCGACGTCCGCGCTAAGTTCCTCGGCGAGGCTCGCGGCGAGCCATGAGGTCTCCAGCGAGTGCCGCAACTGGTTCTGCCCGTACGAGAAGCGGTAGCGCAGTCGCCCCAGAGTCTTCACGACCTCCGGATGCAGTCCGTTCACGTCCGCGTCCACCATCGCCTCTTCACCGGCCTCGAGGATGCTCTCCTCGACCTCGATGCGGGCGCTGTCGACAGCCTCCTCGATGCGTGTGGGCTGGATGCGGCCGTCCTGGATTAGCCGTGTGAGCGCGACGCGGGCAACCTCGCGACGCACGGGATCGAACCCGCTGACGGTCACGACCTCCGGGGTGTCATCGATGATCAGGTCGCAGCCGGTCGCGGCCTCGAAGGCGCGGATGTTGCGGCCCTCTCGCCCGATGATGCGCCCCTTGATGTCGTCCGAGGGGATCGGCACGACCGAGACCGACGTCTCCGCGGTGATCTCCGCGGTCATGCGCTGCATCACTGTCGCGAGCATCTTGCGTGAGCGTGTGTCGGCCTCGGTGCGGGCGGATGTCTCCATCGCACGCACCCGGCGTCCCTGCTCTTCGCGCAGTTCGTTGTCGAGTTCGGCCAGCAGCGAGTCGCGGGCATCGTCGACTGACATGCCGGCGATGCGCTCCAATTCCGTCTGTAGCTGACCGCGTTCGGCCTCGAGTTCGCCGTGCAGGCGGTCGACGCGCTCCTGGCGGTCGCGTACGGACTGCTCGCTGCGCTCCAGCGTCTCGGCGCGGCGCTCGATGCCTTCTTCGCGTTGTTCGATGCGGCGTTCGCTGCGGGTCACCTCGTGGCGCTGTTCGCGCAACTTATCCTCGGCGCGCTGACGATACTGGAGGGCTTCTTCGTGCCCCTTCAGCTCGATCGAGCGCAGTTCAGCCTCAGAGTCGGCAATGATGCGTTCGCCATCGCGTTCGGCACGCTGGATCACGTCGTTGGCGAGCACACGTACGGCGAAGTAACCGACGATTGCACCTATGACGATTGCCAGAGCGCCCGCGATCGCGCTTACAGCCGCGGTATCCATCTGTGCCTCGATTCGATCGCCCGCGCCTGGGCATTGAATTGAGGCTGCGAAACAGGCTCGCAGCACCCGGCGCGTTGGCGGAATAATTGGTCAATACGCGTACGAATCGCGCACGCTGACCCACATCCTAGCACTGCCGCCACGGGAGACGCAGACGGGCGGGCGATGTGTGTTACGCGGAGGTCGCTGCTGAGACCTCGAGTGCGCTGAGCGCGGACTGCATCGCCGACTGCACGGTCGACCAATTGAAGCCCCTGCGCTGGAGGTATGAGGCGAGCCGGCGGCTGCGCTGCTCCGGTGTCAGACGGCGCAGCGAGGGCATACGCCGCTCAGCGGCGCGGAGAGCGGCGGCGTGGTCGTCGTGCCCATCGAGCGCCGCGTCCGCCTCCTCTGCGCTCACACCGGCGCGCAGTAGCTCGCGGCGAAGCAGCGAAGCGGACGCCTGCATCGATCGCGCACGGCTGGCGTAATCGATCGCCCAGGCTGCGTCATCGACGTAGTCGAGCTCCGTCAGGCGGGTGATGGCGTGCCCGACGTATTGCTCGTCGAAGCGCTCGGAGAGCCGCTCGCGTAGGTCCGATTCTGTACGCTGCCGGCGCGAGACCAGTTCGAGGCCGCGACGGACGGCTTTGTGCTGCTGCTCGGCCTCCTCGGTGAAGGTGGATGCGGACGTCATCTAGACGTCGATCGGGAGGGTGGCGGCCTCTTCTTCGACCTCTGCCGGGGCCTGCTCACTCTGCTTCTTGTCGTCGTCGGTCGCTTCGGTCAGGCCCGCGGCGGTGCGCACGAGCGCCTCGATCTCGGCGGAGAGGGCCGGGTTCTCGCGCAGGTGCTGTGTCGAGGGTATGCGGCCCTGTCCGAGGCGCAGGTCACCGTAGGAGTAGAACGCGCCGGCCTTCTTCACGACCTCGTACTCAACAGCGAGGTCGAGGATGTCGCCTTGCACGTTGATGCCGTGCTGGTCGCCGGTGAAGAGGATGTCGAACTCGGCCTGCCGGAACGGCGCTGCGACCTTGTTCTTCACGACCTTGCAGCGCACGCGGTTGCCGATGAAGTCGGTGCCCTGCTTGAGCGATTCGATGCGGCGGATGTCGATGCGCACAGAGGAGTAGAACTTGAGTGCGCGCCCGCCGGGCGTCACCTCCGGGCTGCCGAAGATCACGCCGATCTTCTCGCGTAGCTGATTGATGAAGATCAGTGCGGTGTTGGAGCGCGCGACGGCGGCGGTGAGCTTGCGCAGCGCCTGCGACATCAGCCGTGCCTGCAGGCCGGGCAGCGAGTCGCCCATGTCACCTTCGATCTCCGCGCGCGGGACGAGTGCGGCGACGGAGTCGATCACGACCGCATCGAGCGCGCTGGATCGGATCAGCGCCTCGCAAATTTCGAGGGCCTGCTCACCGGTGTCGGGCTGCGAGATCAATAGCTCGTCGACGTCGATGCCACAGGCCGCCGCGTAGACGGGGTCGAGCGCGTGCTCGACATCGATGTAGGCGGCCATGCCGGTCTTCTGCGCCTGCGCGATGATGTGCTGCGCGAGCGTCGACTTGCCGGCCGACTCCGGGCCATAGATCTCGGTGATGCGGCCGCGAGGGATGCCGCCGACGCCGAGCGCGATGTCGAGTGAGAGCGCGCCGGTCGGGACCGACGAGACGTTGAGCGCGGCAGCGTTGTCGCCCAGGCGCATGATCGCGCCTTTGCCGTAGTCCTTCGTGATCTGTTCGAGCGCCTGGTTGAGCTGGTCGGTGCGCTTGGTCTCGTCGTTCCTGGCCATTAGTGTCGCCTCGCTACCCCGCCTGGGATGTGAAGACCTCGTGTACTGAAGGAAGAATAGAACACCCGTTCGATAACGTCAACTACCGTACGAATCAGATTGCAGATGGTCGTTTCGGGCCGCCGAATTGGTCGTAAAACTCCTCCACCGTCATGCCGAAGAGGATGTCGTCGAAGTGCTCGCCACCCGAAAAGCCGACGCGCCGTCTGCGGCCCTCTTTGACGAATCCGAAGTGGCGATGCAAGGCCAGCGAGGGTCCGTTGAACGCGTTCACGATCGTGTTCGCCTTCTGGTACCGCAGCTCCTCGAAGTAGTAGCGCATCAGGATCTGGACGGCCTCTGAGACGTAGCCCCGGCGGCGATGCGCGGTGAAGATGCCGAAGCCGACCTCGAACACGCCGGTGCGGCGGTCGCAGTGGTTCGCGCTCAACGAGCCGACGAGTTCGTCGCCATCGACGCTTTCGATCGCGAGCGTGAGGTCGTCGCTGTCCTCGGACGGGGTGCGAGTCATCCGCGCCCCGTGAGTCGCCACGGTGAGGGGCCGGTAGCGGCGGTCGTCGAAGAGTTGCGAGTCGTCGGCGTCGGCGACGCCCTCGCGGCGGAAGACCGGAAGATCGTCCGGCTCGATCGCCCGCAGGCGTACCAGTTCGCCGTGCCACATGTTCGACATCGTGTGATCGAGTGTATGCGCCGTACCGTACGAGCGGAGGCTGCGGCAGGGGGAGGGCGTCGATGTCTGAGACCGCGCGCATCGCCGTCCACCTCAACCCTCGCGCCTCGCGTGACGAGATCGGCGGTTTCGCGCCCGCCGCGGACGGGCAGGGCGAGGTGCTGCGCGTCCGCGTCGCCGAGCCGCCGGTCGTGCGAACACGGCACTGACGCGGCTGCTCGCCAAACGCCTCGGCGTCGCGCGAGGCGACGCCACCGTCGTCGTCGGCCAGAGCTCACGGCAGAAGGTCGTCGCCGTCGCGGGCCTTAGTCTCGCGGAGGTGCGAGCGCGGCTGGGGTAGGTAGAGCGAGGCTGACGCGGGGGCAGCGGCGTCTTCGGGCGTAATCCAGCGCTCGACGGTCGTGGCCAGATGCTCTGCCTGCGACCAGCCGCCTTCGCACTGGACGACGTCGAAGCGGGTGAGCAGCGTGCCGTGGGCAGAGCCCTCCGGACACTTGGGCGGTCCTCCCCGCCCCTCGGCCGTCGTGCATGCCACGGACTCGACGACGACCTGCGCGGCCAGTGCCTCCGGGCACCGCTCGCAGCGGCCGCGATCACCGCATCAATCGCCGAGACGTCCGTGAGTGTCCCCGGTGCGTAGTAGACGACCTCAAGCGGGGGCTCTGTCGCGGTTGCAGTGGGTGTCGAGGTCGCACTGGGCGACGCGACTTGTGCGGGATCGTCGGTGTCTTCGCAGGCGACGAGCAGCGTGGCCACCAGCAGATGAGCCGCGCGCGTCAGCATTGAGTGGCCAGCCGCTAGCTGCCCCTCCGGAGTGCCCAGAGGATCCCGGCCAAGAGGACGATGGCGATCATCGGCGAGATATCGACCGCCCCCATTCGCGGGACAATGCGTCGTACTGGCTCGAGGATCGGTTCGGTGATCGCGTTCAATGCCCCAACGATCGGGCCGTTGCGGTCGATGGGGAACCAGGTGAGGATCGACCGCGCGAAGATCGCGTAGATCAGCGCCTGAATGCCGTGTCCGACCAGAGTGACCAGCGAGTCCATGCGCTAATTCTCCCCTAATTCGCGGCCCCGCGCGAAGGCGGCCTCGATTGCTGCGGCGAATTGCTCCCGCCAGCCCGCCTCCGCGAGCACGTGGAGCGCCGCTTCCGTCGTGCCACCACGGGAGGTGACTGCCTCACGCAACTCGGCCGGCGGGGTGCCCGTTTCGATCGCGTAGCGGGCTGCGCCGGCGACCGTGGCGAGCACGAGTTGCGTCGCGTCCTCCTCCGCGATTCCCAGCTTCGCCGCAGTCTCGATCATTACCTCCATCAGCACGTAAATATAGGCCGGGCCGGAGCCGCTGATCGCGGTCACGGCATCGACGCTCACGTCGTCGTGCACCTCGAATGAGGCGGTCGCGACGGCGTCGATCACAGCGAGCACACGGTCGAGCTGCTCGGCGCTGACGGCGGGAGATCTCAGGTAGGCGACGGCAGCTTCGCCGACGGCGGCGGGGAGGTTCGGCATCACGCGCACGCAGGTGTCGTGAGCGGTGTGCTGTTGCACGCTGGCGAGGGCGACGCCGGCGGCGATCGACATGACGACCGCGTCTTCCTCAATCTCGCCCTGTAGCGCCTCGGCGGTCGTCTGGAAGTCCTGTGGCTTCACAGCCAGCAGTACCAGCTCCGCGCCCTCGACGGCGCTCACCGCGTCCTCCGTGACGTTGACGCCCTGCTGCGCCAGCTCCACGCGCCGCTGCTCGAAGATCTCCGCGACGGTGACCTCTGAGGGTTGCGCGACCTTGGCGCGGAGAATGCCGCGCATGAAGGCCTTGCCCATGAAGCCGCCGCCGATGATGCCGATCTTCATGCTGGGAGCCTCCTTACGAGCGCCGGTCGCCGAAGATCGCGCGACCGACCCTGACGATGGTCGCGCCCTCCTCGATCGCTACGGCGTAGTCGTCCGTCATGCCCATTGAGAGGCCTGCGAGGCCGTGGCTCTGCGCCAGCTCGCCCAGGCGTTGGAAGACGGGCCGCACCTGCTCCGGATCGTCGACGCGCGGGGCGATGGTCATCAGCCCCGCCAGTTCCACGTTCGTCGCGTCCGACGCGGCCTGTAGTAGTGAGGGCAGCGCGTCCGGTGCAATCCCCGCCTTCGACTCCTCGCCGCTGACGTTCACCTCGAGGTAACAGGCCAGCGGGCGCGTAGCGCGGCGCTCGATCTCCTCGATCAGTCGCTCGGAGTTGACGGAGTGCAGCACCGCGGCATGTGGCAACACCTGTCGCACCTTATTGCGTTGCAGGTGGCCGATGAAGTGCCAGTTCGGTGTCAGCCTCAGCGCGTCGGCGGCTTCCGCCTTCGGGACGAACTCCTGCGCGCGGTTCTCGCCCAGCTCGGTCAGCCCGGCCTCGACCGCATCGCTGACCACCTCGATCGGGTGTGTCTTCGTGACGGCGACGAGAGTGACGTCCGCCGGGTCCCGCCCTGCGCGTTCGCAGGCGGCCGCGATTCGGGCGCGGACGGCGCTCAAGCGCTCGCTGATGGTCGTCGTGGCGGTCACGAGTGGAGGGTACGGCGGGGCGAGGGTGGCTCGCCAGCGCGTTAGCGGTTCGGCCCGAAGATGTCTTCTTCGAGTTCCTCCTGGATGCGCCGATCGCGTCGGATCATCCAGTACGCCCCAGCGGCGATCGGGAGCAAGGGCAGTATGGAGAGCAACGGGTTGACGGCGATCAGGAAAAACGCGCCGATGATCAGCGACATAGTGCCGACGATCACGAAGAGCGGCGGCAACAGCACGCTGTAGGCGATGCGCGTCAGTAGCCATGCCTCGCGGCAGCCGCCGACGTCCGGGCCCAGGTTGTCATTGGGGTCAAAGCTACGCGCCATGCCGTGAGTGTAGCGTTCACTTTGCCTGTGCCCGAGTGATGCCCACTACCCGCAGCGCGTGTACCCGCAGGTGCGGCAGACCAGGCAGCCTTCCGCGTAGTCGAGCATCAGCCCGCAGTCGGGGCATGTGAGGCCGGAGCGTGGGCGTGCTGGGTCGTCGTCGGCGCCCTCGACTGTCTCGCCGCCCGCGATCGTGGTCGCGACCTCGTCGCTGAAGTGCAGCCGCAACCAGCGGAAGACGTAGTCGAGGATGCTGGTGGCGAGCGGGACCCGCGGGTTGCCGGTCGACCCGTACGGCTCGAATCGCGTCTGCTCCAGCTTGTCGGCGAGCTTTTCGAGCGTCACCCCGTACTGCAGTGAGATCGAGGTGAGCAGGGCGACCGCGTCCATCAGACCGGAGACGGTCGAGCCCTCCTTCGCCATCTTCATGAAGAGCTCGCCCGGCGTGCCGTCGTCGTAGAGCCCGACGGTGAGGTAGCCCTCCTGGTCGCCGACGCGGAATTTATGCGTGACCGCCCGGCGCTCATCCGGCAGGTGGCGGCGGTGTGGCTCAGTGTAGGGTCCCGCGTCGCTCCCACCCGAGGTGGGCTCCGAGCTGGGATGCGAGAGCACCTGAGCCGCGCGCGAGCCATCGCGGTAGACGGTGACTCCCTTGCAGCCGAGCTCGTGGGTGAGCTGGAAGACCTCGCTGATCTGATCCGGCGTCGCCGCATGCGGCAGATTCACGGTCTTCGAGACTGCGAGATCGGTGCGTGCCTGGAACGCGGCCTGCATGCGCGCATGCCACTGCGGCGCGATCTCGTGCGCCGTGGCGAAGCGACGCCGAACCTCCGCCGGGACCTGATCGTGGTCCTCGATCGAACCGCCGAGCGCGAGATCGTCGAGCAGCGTTTGCGAGTGGAAGCCACCGTCGCGGGCGGCCTGCTCGAAGGCGACGCTGGCCTCTGTCAGCAGCGTGCCGTCGCCCATCCGCCGTTGGTGGGCGAGCGAGAAGAGCGGTTCGATGCCCGGCGAAGCGCCGGCGATGATCGCGATCGTGCCGGTGGGGGCGATACAGGTGCGCGTCGCGTTGCGATAGCGCGGCCCGTCCGCGTAGATCGACTGCTCCCAGTTGGGGAAGACGCCCTTCTCCTCGCCAAGTGCCGCCGAGGTCGCATCGGCCGCCGCGGCGATCTCGCGTCCAAGCCGGTCAGCGAGGGCGAGCGCGGCCTCGGAGTCGTAGGGGATGCCGGCGGCGATCAAGAGGTCGGCGAAGCCCATGATGCCGAGCCCGATCTTGCGGTTGCCGCGCACCGCCACGGTGATCTCCGGCAACGGGAATTCGTTCATTTCCACGACGTTGTCGAGGAAGCGCGTCGCGAGCGCGACAACGTCGCCGAGCGCGTCCCAGTCGAGGTCGCCGGCCCCCGCATCCCAGAAGCGCACGACGTTGATCGAACCCAGAGTGCAGGCCTCCCACGGCAGCAACGGGACCTCGCCGCAGGGGTTGGTCGCCTCCAGGTCGCCAAGCGCCGGAGTGGGGTTCGTCCGGTTGATGCTGTCGAGGAAGATCAGGCCGGGGTCGCCGGTGCGCCAGGCGGAGTCGGCGATCTCGGCGAGCAGCGCGCGCGCGTCCTCGCTGCCGCGCGGCTCGCCATCGCGAGGGTCGCGCAACGTCCACTGTTCACCGTTGGCGGCGGCCTCCATGAACTCGTCGGTGACGCCGATGGAGATGTTGAAGCGTTGAGCGGTGACGCCATCGTCCTTGGCGTGGATGAAGGCGCGGATGTCCGGATGATCGACGCGCAGCACGCCCATGTTCGCGCCATCGCGCTTGCCGCCCTGCGTCACCAGCCGCGAGACGTCGTCGTAGTGGCGCAGCACGGAGATCGGGCCGCACGCTCGGCCGTGCGTGGAGGCGATTGGTTCGTCCTCACCTCGCAGGCGGGAGAGCGAGAAACCGGTGCCGCCGCCGAACTTCTGTACCATCGCCGCGGCCTGCGCTGTCGCCATGATCGACTCCAGCGTGTCCTCGACGGGCAGCACGAAGCAGGCGGCGAGCGTGCCCTGCGCCGTCCCGGCGTTCATTAGCGTGGGCGAGTTCGGGAGGAAGCGCAGTGCGGCCATCTCGTCGTAGAAGCGCTGCGCCCAGGTTGCGGCCAGCGCCGGCGTTGGCTCGGCAGCGGCGATTGCCTCAGCGACGCGGGCAAGCAGTTCTGCGGGCGTCTCGATCACCTCGCCGTCGGCATCGCGCAGCAGGTAGCGGCGCGCCAGCACGGTGCGGGCGTTGTCACTCAGCGCGACTGGGCCACGGGTGACGTGCGGGGTAGCGACCATCGAACAGACCTCCGTGGTCGGGGAGCGGGCTGCGCATGAGAACACATGTTCCCAGAGCGAGCAAGCCCCACGGAGCGGGAGTGATCATAACCCGTCTCGTGGCAGTCCCGCAGGCGGACGAGCACCGACGCGACATCGCAGACGCTTTGCCGGATCACGGCCTAGAGCGAGGTGCCCCCTTTGGGGGCTAGACGTGGGTGACGGAGCGGGCGCTGCCGATTGGCGTTGGCACGGGCGACAGATCGTCATCGACCGGCACTTCGCCCTCCGATGGCGGCGCGATGGCGGCACCGGACATCAGTCGTGCGAAGTCGTCATCGAAGAGCCGTGGCTGATCTGCGGCCGGGAGTGCCGCGTAGGCGAGCTTCGCGAGGTCATCGAGCATGTCATCGACGGACACGAACTGCCGATACCCGGATGCGAAGCGGATGTAGGCGATCGGGTCGAGGTCGCGGAGGTGGTTGATCGTCATCTCGCCGATCACGCGACTCGGCACCTCGCTGCGGTCGGAAGAGCCGAGGCGACGCTCGATGTCCTCGACGACCGCATCGACCGCACCCTCAGGCAGGGGCCGCTTGCGGGCGCAGACCTTAATGCTGCCGCGCAGTTTCTCGCGCTGGAACTCTTCGCGACGGCCGTCGCGCTTGATCACGGTGATCGCCGCGCTCTGGACGTGCTCGTAGGTGTTGAAGCGGTCGTCGCAGGCACGGCACTGACGTCGGCGGTGGATGCCGGCCTCAGAGGCGCGTGACTCAACGATTCGTGTGGCGTTCTCGCCGCATGACGGACAGTTCATGGTTGTGTTTCGGACCCCGTGGGGAGGTCTCGTTTGTGGCAGCCACTACATCACGACGGCACGGAGGTGGACAACGGCTGTCGTCCACAGAGTGTTGCGAAGTTGTCCCCAGCGACAGCGAGGGCGGATCGGGTGAGCTCGCCCCGGCAAGTCCGCGGGCCCGCGGCATGGAGGTCAGCGCTGCGGTGGGATATCAACGCGTGTCAGGCTACGTCGTAAGGCCGCGTCAGTTTGTGGGGGCCGAGTTATCCACAGCGGCGGGGATCGAACGGAGAAGGGTGTGAATAGGTGGGGGCGGCACATCGTCCCCACCTATTCACTGACCGTCAGACAACGATTGCCGGTCGCCCCTTAGCGCGCAGGGAACGTGCGACGCAGGAAAGTCGGCAGATCCGCCTCGCTGAGCTCGTCCAGCACCGGGTCGGGCTGGATGTCGGCGAGCTTGATCGGCTCCGGTTCGGCGACCGTCGCGGCGACTGTCTGGCGCATTCCGAGTGTGCGGCCGGTGAAGCCGGTGGCGATCACCGTGATCCGCACCTCGTCGTCCAGCGACTCGTCCACGGCGGTACCGAAGATGATCTCAGCCTCCGGGTCGACGACCTCCGCGATTGTGCGCGCGGCCTGGTCGAGTTCTTGGAGCGAGAGGTTGTCCGGCCCGGTGATGTTGAACAACACCCCGGTCGCACCGGTGATGTCGACCTCCAGCAAGGGACTGGCGATCGCCTCCCGAGCGGCGTCGGTCGCTCGCTGTTCGCCTCGGCCAACGCCGATCGCCATCAGAGCGGGTCCTGCGTCGGTCATGATCTTGCGCACGTCCGCGAAGTCGAGGTTGACCATGCCGGGCATCGTGATCAACTCGCTGATGCCCTGGATGCCCTGTCGCAGCACGTCGTCGGCCGCCTGGAAGGCCTCCGCGATGCTGATGTTCGGCTCGCAGATTTGGAGCAGCCGATCGTTGGGGATCACGATCAGCGTGTCGACCTTCTCCTGCAGGTCACGTACGCCCTCCTCTGCCTGCTGGCGACGCTTCGCGCCCTCGAAGGCGAACGGCTTGGTGACGACGCCGATCGATAGCGCACCCTGCTCGCGGGCGATCTCCGCGACGACCGGCGCCGCGCCGGTGCCCGTGCCACCACCGAGGCAGGAGGTGACGAAGACCATCTCCGCATTGCGCAGCGCCTCGGCAATGTCTTCGCGCGACTCTTCCGCCGAGCGCTGACCACGGAGCGGGTCGCTGCCCGCGCCGAGCCCGCGTGTGAGGCGGTCACCGATGCGCACCTTCACCTCAGCAGGGCAGTTCTCGAGCGCCTGCAAGTCGGTATTGATTGCGACGTACTGCACCCCGGGGAGGCGTGCCGGGATCATGCGGGTGATGGCGTTTGAGCCGCCGCCGCCGACGCCGACCACCTTGATCGGTGGCAGCGTGTCGAAGTCGTAGGCCATCCCGGCCCCCCTTGTCTGTTCCGGCACAAGCCTGGCGTCGTCGCCGTCCGCTGTCCCTGCTGCTGATCCCGTCGCTGCTCCGCTAGCCTCGTCGCCTGCCGGATCCTGTGGCTGCTCCGCCTCGGCGACCGCGCGCTCCTGGTCGATCAGTGCGGTGGCGCTGATCGGAATTGGCTCGTCGTACTCCGAAGCGCTGCCCGTCGGCGGCGCCTCGGTCGTCAGGTCGAGCGTGTCGTCGCTCACCGTTCCGTCAATCACCGGGGCGGCTTCGTCCGTCCCCTCCCTCGCGGCCTGGAGGTAATCGAAGAGCGTGCCTGCGCCGACAGGCGGTTCGCTCTGCTCGGTCGGTTGATCACTCATCTGTAACTCCATTCCGGGGAAGAACTGGCTGATTCCAAACTCGTTGACTCGATCGAGATCACTGCGGAAGCACCACTCGCATTAGGTGTGCAACCTTTCTCAGCAGACCGCCCAGCGGGGCGACCGGCACGGGGGAGGACCGGAACATGATTTCGCGCTCCTTCAGCGCCCAGCGCAGCAACCCAACAGAGGTCGCGTACGCCGGGTCGTGGAGGATGTCTGAGAGCCCTGCGAGGTGACGGGGACGGCCGACGCGGGCGGGCAGTTGCAGCACGTCCTCCGCCAGCATGTCGATGCCTTCGAGCGCCGACGCGCCGCCAGTGAGGATCACGCCGGCCGAGAGCACGTCTGTGCTCGTCCCGCGTCGCACCTCGGCGGCGACCAGCTCGAAGAGCTCCTCGACGCGTGCCTGTAGCACCTGTGCCATCAGCCGGCGCGGCACCATGCGGTGCCCCTCCGCGCCAAAGGCGTCGACCTTGACCTCTTCGTCTTCGTCGACCATGGAGGGGATCGCGTGGCCGTACTCGCGTTTCACCTGCTCTGCAGCGGGTTGCGGGACGCGCAGCGCGACGACGAGGTCGCGGGTCATGTGCAGCCCGCCGATCGGCAGGATTGCCGTGTGCGTGACCGCGCCTCGCTCGAAGACGGCGATGTCGGTCGTGCCACCGCCGATGTCGCAGAGCACGGCACCGTGCTCCAGCTCCTCGCGCTCCACGACCGCCTCCGCGGAGGCGAGCGGTTCGAGGATCAGGCCATCGACGCGCACGCCCGCGCCCTCGACGCACTGCACGAGGTTGTGCATCGCAGAGGTGGAGGCGGTGACGACGTGTGTCTCGACATCGAGCCGCGAGCCGAACATGCCGACCGCGTCCACGACGTCTTCCTGGCCATCGACGACGTAGTAGCGGGGGACGACGTGGATCACCTCGCGGTTGGTCGGGACGTTGACGATGCGAGCGCTCTCGAGCGCTCGTTGCACGTCGCCCCCCGCGATCGAGTTGCGCGGGTCGGCGATGGCGACGATGCCGCGCGAGTTCATGGAAGAGACGTGCGGGCCGGCAATACCGACATGTGCCGAGAGGATGCGGGTGCCGGAGGCGCGCTCCGCGCGTTCCACGGAGGATGAGATCGCTTCGATTGCGGCCTGGATGTTGTCGACCATGCCCTTCGCCAACCCGGCCGAGGGACCGATGCCGACGCCGAGGATGCGGAGGTCCTGCGAGGGTGTGACTTCACCGACGACCGTGCAGACCTTGGTCGTGCCGACGTCGATTGCCGCGTATGTCGGATTGCCCATCAGTCGCTAGCCCTCATCGCAGTACCAGGCTTCCGCCGAAGCGCAGGTCGATCTCGTTCGCGTCGATCTGTTGCTCCTCGATGCGGTCGAGCAGCGCCCCCCATGCAGCGACCTTGAATTCGTAGTTGTGGGAGTCGCCGAAGACCGCGTGCGGCCCCTGCTCGACGAGCACGGTGAGGCCACGGTCGCGCCGGAAGATGAAGCCGGTGGCCGTGACGCGGAGGTGCTTGAAGGTGCTGTCGTTGCTCAGTCGCGCCACCAATTGCACCGTGTCGCGGTCCGGTTCGACGAGTAGCGGTGTCTCGGCGGTCGCGGGCGGGCCGACCTCGATGATTGTCGGGGCACCCTCGGCGGGCGGTCGGGTGAGGCCCAGCACCTTGCCGTCCGCACTGATCAGGCGGCGCACCTCGCCGGTCTGCCAGTAGCCCCACGCCTGATCCTCGGTGACATCGATGATCACGCCGTTCGGCCAGTCGCGGTGCACGGTGGCCTTGCGCACGCCCTCCAGCGCGGCGATGCGTGACGCGGCTTCGCCGGCATTGAGTGTGAGCAGCGATTCGCCTCCGACGCCGGAGGTGCGGGCGATCGCGAAGGGGTCGGTGATCTGCGCGCCGACGACAGTGACGTCACGCACGCGCAGCGTGTCGCCGACCAGCAGCCAGCCCGCGCCGGAAATCGTCCCGCCAATCGCCGCGAACACGGCGAGCGTGACGACCATGCGGCGGAAGGGGATGTGCAGTCGCCGTCGTGGCGCACTCTGGCGTACGGCGCCCAGCTCGAATCGCCGGCGGTTGTTCGCTGCACCGCCCGCTGCGCGCCTGCGGTTGCCTCGTAGCCTGCTAAACACGACTGCGCCCCTCTCGATGACGCTCCACGCCGAGGTCGACGAGGCGGGTGATCAGATCGCTGTAGCTGAGCCCCGCTTCCTGCCAGAGCCGTGGGTACATGGAGATCGACGTGAAGCCGGGCAGCGTGTTCACTTCGATCAGTCGCGCCTCGCCGCCATCGACGAAGAAATCGACGCGGGCGAGCCCGGCGCAGTCGATCGCGCGGTAGGCGCGCAGCGCGTAGTCCTGCACCCGCTTCGCGTCCGCCTCGCTCAACTCGGCCGGCACGATCAGGTCGGCCGAGTCATCGAGGTACTTCGACTCGTAGTTGTAGAAATCGCCACTCGGGCGGATCTCGCCGAGCGGGGAGGGGCGGGCGTCAGCGTTGCCGAGCACGGCGCACTCCACCTCGCGCCCGCTCATCGCCTCTTCGATCAGCACCTTGCGGTCGTGCTTCGCAGCCTCCGCGACGGCGCCGTGGAAGTCCTCGCGTGAGTTGGCCCGGCTGACACCGACGGACGAGCCGCCGTTGGTGGGCTTCACGAAGCAGGGGTAGCCGAGGTCGCTCTCGATCGCGCGTACCGTCTGCTCCGATGGGCTCTCGGTCTCGGCGTCGCGCAGCACGATGTAACGAGGCTGCGGCAGCCCGGCCTGCGCGAAGGCGGCGCGCATCAGCTCCTTGTCCATGCCGACGGCGCTGGCAGCAACGCCGGAGCCGACGTACGGGATGTTGGCGAGCTCCAGCAGGCCCTGCAACGTCCCGTCTTCGCCGAAAGTGCCGTGGACGATCGGGAAGACGGCATCGAGCGTCGAGAGTTCCGACAGCACCTGCGGGTAGGCGAGCACGCCTGCGCCTTCGTCTTCGCCGATCGCGCCGCTCTCCCCGGACTCGACGCGTTCGAGGCGGGCGCGGCTCTCGTCCGGTGTCAGCCATGCGCCGCGCCGGGTGATGCCGAAGGGGATCACCTCGAACCGCTCCGCATCGGCCTCGCGCATCACACCGCGCGCGGAGGTCACCGAGACCTCGTGCTCGGTCGACTGCCCGCCAAAGATCACGCCCAGCTTCATGCGATCACTCATGATCGCTGTTCCAGCTCCGCGAGCACCATCGGGCCGAGTTCCGTGACATCGCCGGCACCGATTGTGAAGAAGACATCGCCCGCGCGCAGCGTCGGCACGATTGCCTCGACTGCCGCCTCGAACGACTCGACGTGCGTGGTGGCCGGATCACTGATCTCGGCCGCGAGTCCGGCGGCGTCCAGGCCCTCCCCGGTCGTCTCGCGCGCGGCATAGGTGCGCAGCACGTAGAGGCTGTCGAGGCCCTCGAAGCAGTCGCGGAAGCCGTCCAGCAGATAGGCGGAGCGGGTGAAGGTGTGTGGCTGGAAGCAGGCGACCAGGCGGCGGCCGACGAAACGCTGGCGGGCGGCGCTGACCGTCGCACGCACCTCCGTCGGGTGGTGGGCATAGTCGTCGACGATCGTCACGCTCGCGGCCTCGCCGACCAGCTCGAAGTGGCGCGCGACGCCGGAGAAGTCGCCCGCGGCCTGCGCCGCGCGGTTGAAGTCGACGCCCGCGCGCATCGAGATCGCGATCGCGCCGAGCGCGTTGGCGACGTTGTAGCGGCCGGGCACGGTCAGCGAGACGGCACCGAGCTCTGTGCCATCGAGCGTCGCGGTGAAGTCGAAGGCGCCGTGTTCGTTGACGCGCAGCCGTTCCGCGCGCCATTCCGCGTCCGAGTCCACGGCGTAGCGTTCGACACGCGCACCGGCCGCTCGACGTTCCTCGCCGAGCGTGCTGGCGAGCGGGGAGTCGGCGCAGACGATCAGCGTGCCGCCATCGACGACGCGCTGCGTGAAGCCGCGGAAGGCTTCGATCAGCTGCTCCTCACTACCGTAGTAGTCCAGGTGGTCGGCCTCCACGTTGGTGAGCAGCGCCAGGGCGGGGTCGTACTGGAGGAAGGCCCTCGCGTACTCGTCGGCCTCCAGCACGGCGACCTCGCCGTCGCCATCGCGGGCGTTGCCGCCGAGCTCCAGCGCGTCGCCGCCGACGAGCACCAGCGGGTCGAGCTCGCCTCGCACCGTCATCAGGGCGACTAGGCTGGTGGTGGTGGTCTTGCCGTGGGTGCCGGCGATCGCCAGCACGCGGCGCTCGCTGAGCAGCGCGCGCACCAGCTCCGCTCGCACCATCACTGGGATGCCGCGCGCGTTCGCGTCCGCGAGCTCCGGGTTTTCGTTGTTCACGGCCGCGGTCGCGACCACGAGCTCGGCGTTGCCGACGTTCGAGGCGGAGTGGCCCTGGTAGATTGTCGCGCCCTGCGCTCGCAGCAGCTCCGTCCACTCGGAGCTGACGAGGTCGGAGCCGCTGACGATGTGGCCGCGATTGAGCAGGATCTGGCCGATCCCGGACATCATGATCCCGCCCGCCCCAACGAGGTGGACGCGCTTCGGGATCGCCGGCGAGTCATTGGAGGCCCGGTCATCGCGCGAGATCAAGCGCATCACGATGCCCCCTCGCGGCCCATCTCACGCAGTAGCGCCGCGAGCCGGTCGGCGGCGTCCGGCCGGTCGAGCGCCCGCATCGCCTCGGCCATCGCGGCCAGCCGCGTTTCGTCGTTCAGCAGTTCGACGACCGTCTCGATCAACCCCTCGATCTCGTCGGAGGAGACGACCACGGCCGCGCCGTGCTCGACGAGCAGGTCTGCGTTCTGGTGCTGGTCGGAGAAGCCGCCGGGGATCAGGACGGCGGGCAATGTCGCCGACGGCAGTTCGCCGAGCGTCGATGCCCCGGCTCGCGTGATCGCGAGGTCGGAGGCCGACATCGCGAGGCCCATCTCGTCCGTGTACGGCAGCAGCCGATAGCGGTCGCGCTGCCACTCCGGGAGTTGATCGCGTTCGTGGGCGAGCCACGACTCTTCCGCCGGGCCGCAGATGTGCAGTACCTGCGCGCGGTCGAGTAGCAACCGCAGCCCGCTGGCGATCGCGCGGTTGATAGGATGCGCGCCCTGCGAACCGCCGGTGATCAGCACCGTGTGCACCGAGCCATCGAGGCCGAAGTGGCGCGCACCGTCCTCGCGTGTGGCCGTGGCGAACTGGCGGCGCACCGGGTAGCCGGTGACGACCGTCTTCTTCGCGGGCAGGTAGCGGAGGGAGGCGTCGACGGAACAGGCCACCGTCGTGGCCTGACGTTGCATGTAGCGTACCGCCCAGCCCGGCTTCACGTCGGGCAGGAACAGCAGCAGGGGCACACGGCTCGCGCGGGCGGCGCGCCCGATCGGTGCTGAGGCGTAGCCGCCGGTCGCGAAGAGGGCGTCCGGCCGGTCACGGCGCATCTCACGACGTGCGCTGCGCTGACCTCGCAGCAAGTTGAAGACGCCGCTGATAAGCCGGTTCGGCGAGCGCCCTCGTACCTGCGAGGCGGGGATCGCGTGGAACGGGATGCCCATGTCTTCGGCCAGCGCGCGCTCGGGGCCGCGCTCCGTGCCGTAGTAGATGAGCTCGGTGTCGAACGTCTCGCGCAGGCGCTCGGCGACTGCGAGCACCGGGTAGGCGTGTCCGCCCGTACCTCCGCCGGCCAGCGCGAACTTCATCGCGTCCCCCCGGCCGAGGTCTGACGCGAACGACGCACCACGCCCTGCGGCGGCGCGTACTCCTCGGCGTCGCCGAGCGAGGCGTAACGCGAGACGGAGAGGAGCACGCCGATCGCGATCATCGTCGAGATCAGCGCCGAGCCGCCGTACGAGAGGAAGGGCAGCGGGATGCCGGTGAGCGGGATGCTGCGCGTGACGCCGCCGATGTTCATCACCAGCTGGAAGCCGATCCACGCGACCACGCCGATCGCCAACAGCGAGCCGAACGGGTCGGCCGCCCGGCGCGAGATCTGGAACCCTCGCCAGAGCAGCAGCGCGAAGAGCGCGATCACGGCGGCGACGCCGATGAAGCCCAACTCCTCGCCGAGAATCGCGATCACGCCGTCCGTATGGGAGCCGGGCACGTAGAAGAACTTCTGGCGTGAGACGCCGAGGCCCAGGCCACCGATGCCACCGGAGCCCAGCGCGACGAGCATCTGTAGCGTCTGGAAGCCGATGCCGGAGGGGTCGTCCTCCGCCGATGTGAACGCGAAGATGCGGTCGACCCGGTAGCCCGCGACCAGCACCAGCACGCCGGCCACCGTGGCGGCGCTGCCGACGAGGGCGATCACGTGCGAGATGCGGGCGCCGGCGACGAAGAAGAGGGTGACGGTGATCGCCGCGATCATCACTGTGGTGCCGAGGTCCGGCTCAAGCAGCACGAGTGCGGCAATCAGCCCGACCATGCTCACGAAGGGCAGCACGCCGAGCGAGATATCGCGAACGATCTCGCCCTTCGCGGCCAGCCACGCCGCCATGTAGATCAACACGGCCAGCTTCGCGAACTCGCTCGGCTGGAACGCGGGCAGCGGGCCGAGCTCGATCCAGCGCGTCGCGCCGTTCTGGTTGAGGCCGACGCCCGGGATCAGCACCGCGGCCAGCGTGGCGATCGCGCCCAGCACCAGCAACGGACTGAGCCGCATCAGCATCCGGTAGTCGATGTTCATTGCCACCAGCAGCGCGGCGAAGCCGAGCACGGCCGCGAACGCCTGCCGCCTGATGAAGAAGTTGGAGTCGTCGTAGATCGTGTAGCCGAGCGGGTAGGACGAGGAATAGACGACGATCAGCCCGAGGATCACGAGCACCGTGACGACGGAGAGCAGGGCGTAGTCCGGCGCGTGGCGCACCACCACGGACGCGTGCTGACGGGCCATTACGCGTCCCCCAGTCCGGCGACGGCGCTGCGGAAGTCTTCGCCGCGCTGCTCGAACGAGCGGTAGGCGTCGAACGAGGTCCCACCGGGGGCGAAGAGCACGACATCGCCGGAGCGCGCCAGCCGCGCGGCCGCCTCGACGGCCGCGCTCACGTCATCGACCTGCTCGATCGGCGGGGTCTCGCCTGCACGGGCCTTGTCGATTGCCGAGGCGAACAGCTCCGAGGCTTCGCCAAACGTGACTACCGTGCGGCAGTGCGAGACCGCCTCGGTGGCCAGTCCCTCGATCGGCAGGTGCTTGTCGCGTCCGCCGAGCAGCAGCACGACCGGCCCGTCGAACGAGCGGAGGCCGGCGAGCGATCGCTCCGGGGTCGTGGCGATTGAGTCGTTCACGTACTCCACGCCGCCGGCCATCGCGACCGTCTCCAGCCGGTGCGGGACGCCGTGGAACCCACGCACGCCCTCAGCGATCGCCTCATGCGGCACGCCGAGGCGGGTCGCGACGGCTACGGCGGAGAGCACGTTCGCGACGTTGTGGTCGCCGCGCAGCGCGACATCGGCTCGCGGCATCACGACCGTCGAACGGCCGCGATCACGTCGCACGATCGCGTCGCCCTCCAGCGCAGCGCCGTCGGCGGGCAGCGCGGTCATCGAGGTGGCGGCGACGCGGGCGGGTGCTTCGAGCGCGAATCCGGCGCAGACCTCGTCGTCGAGGTTGATGATCGTGAGGTCGTCGTCGCGCTGGAACTGGAAGACGCGGCGCTTCAGCGCGACGTACTGCTCCCACGAGTAGTGGTCGAGGTGATTCGGCGTGACGTTCGTGACGCAGGCCAACTCCGGGCTCACGTCGAGCGTCTCGAGTTGCGTGTGCGAGAGCTCAACGACGACGCGAGTCTCAGTCTTGATGCCGTCCAGCAGCCCGAGCAAGCCGATGCCGATGTTGCCGCCGGTGACGTGGTCGAGTTTCGCGGCATCGAGCATCGCGCCGACCAGTGCGGTGGTCGTGGTTTTGCCGGAAGAGCCGGTGATGCCGGCGATCGGCGCAGGACAGCGCTCGAAGAAGAATCGTGTCATGGAGGAGATCGGCACGCCCGCTGCCCTCGCTGCCTCGAGTGCGGGCAGGTTCGCCGGAACACCCTGCGAGACGTAGACGGTCTCGGCGGAGATGAGGTCTTCGGTGCGGTTGGAGTCGAGTGAGAGTGTGGCGTCGCAATCGGCGATCGCGTCCAGCGGCTCGCGCAGCTCCTCGGCCGATCGAGAGTCGGAGACAGTCACGCGGGCACCCTGCGACGAGAGGTAGCGCACGAGGTCGATGCCCTCGATCCCCAGGCCGACGACCGTTACCGGCAAATCCCGCAGTTCCGGTTCACCCGCCATAGCGTATTAGCCGTTGTTGTCCACAGGGTATATCACACCGACAACGCCAGTGCGATACCGACCATCGCTCCCGCGACGCCGAACAACCACATTCGCATCACAATCTGGGGCTCGCTCCATCCGAGCAGTTCAAAATGGTTGTGAAGGGGGGCCATGCGGAAGAGCCGACGACCGCCCGTGACCTGGAAGTAGACAATCTGCATTACATCGGTGATTGCCTCGGCGACAAAGACGATCCCGATCACCGGCAACAGCAGCCAGTGGCCGGTCATCAGCGCCACGGTGCCGAGCAGCGCGCCGAGGGGGAGAGCGCCCGTGTCGCCCATGAAGAGCGCCGCCGGGTGCGCGTTGTACCAGAGGAACCCGAGCAGCGCGCCGACGACCGTGAACGAGAACGTCGCGAGGAAGACCTGGCCCTGCAGGAACGCGATCACCGCGTAGGCGGCGAAGGCCAGGGCGGCGGTGCCACCGAGCAACCCGTCGAGGCCATCCGTGATTGAAACGGCGCTCGTCGTCGCGAAGAGGGTGATCACCGCGATCGGGATGTAGGCGTAGCCGATGTCGTACGAGCCCGCCCACGGGACGTTCAGGCTGTGCACGTCGAGCCCCTCAAAGAGCACGATCGAGACGCCGATCGAGAGCAGCCCGACCATGATGAACTTCACGCGCCAGCTCAGCCCGGAGAATCGACTGCTGCTGCCCGTGAGCGTGCCGAGGTCATCGACGATCCCGATCGCCAGCGTGATCAGCAGCACGCCGATTGGAAGCAGGATGCTCAGCTTGCCCGCGACGTTCGTCGGCCCGGATACCACCGCGACGGTGCCCCAGATCAGCAACCCACCCATCGTCGGGGTGCCTGCTTTGACCAGGTGGGACGAAGGGCCGTCTTCGGAGATTGCCTTGCCGACGTTGAAGGACCGCAGCAGCCGGACAACGGGCCGCCCGGCAATCAGCGCCAGCACGAATGCGACGCCGCCGATCAGTAGTGCTTCGATCACGACGCTGTCTCCTCTTCGTCCAGTGCCCGCACGACGGTCTCTAACTCCAGCGCTCGCGATCCTTTCACCAGCAGCACATCGCCTTCGTGCAGCTCGTCGCGCATCGCGGCCGTCGCCTGCTCCTTCGATGCGAAGTGGCGAGCGCCGACCATGCCCGCCGCACGGGCGCTCTCCGCGATGCGGACGGCGAGGTCGCCGATCGTGAGCAGGCTGTCGAGCACCTCCGCGGCACGACGGCCGATGCGGTCGTGCGACTCGTCGGTCAGCTCGCCGAGTTCGCGCATGTCGCCCAGCAGGGCGATGCGGCGGCCCGGCATCTCCGAGAGCAGGTCGAGCGCGGCGAGCATCGAGGCGGGATTGGCGTTGTAGGTGTCATCGAGCAGCGTCACGCCGCCTTCGATACCTCGCACCGAGAGCCGCAGCGGGATGTCGAGCGCCTCGATCGCGTCGCACACCGCGTCGAAGGTCATGTCGTCGGCCAGCCCGACCGCCGCAGCGGCGAGCACGTTCGAGACCAGGTGCGCGCCGGGGAGCGGCACGCGCAGGCGTCGAGACTGCCCGCTCGCCGTCAGCTCGAACTCGAAGCCGTCCGCGCCGTGGCTCGTGACCTCGGTGCCGCGCACGTCGAGGTCGTCTCCCTCGGCACCGAAGAGCCAGACGCGGGCGTCTGTGTGTGAGGCCATCGCCAGCACGTCCGGGTCGTCCGCGTTGAGGATCGCGTGGCCGTCGGCGGGTAGCGCCTCGGGTAGCTCGCGCTTGGCGGCGATGATCGTCTCCAGCGAGCCGGCGCGTTCGAGGTGCACCGGGCCGACGTTGAGCACGACGCCGATGCGCGGATGCGTCCACTCGCAGAGCAGCGCGATCTCGGTCGTGGTGTACATGCCCATCTCGATTACGGCGCGTTGCGTCTCAGGGCGCGTCTCCAGCAGGCAGAGCGGGACGCCGATCTCGTTGTTGTAGTTCTGCTCGCTGGCCTGCACGCGGTAGCGTGCGCCCAGCACAGCGGCGTTGATCAGCTTCGTCGTGGTCTTGCCGACGTTGCCGGTGATCCCCACGATGTCCGTCGATGGCAGGGCGGCGCGCCATGCGACGGCGATGCGTTGCAGTGCCGCGAGCGGGTCGGCCACGACGAACTGCGAGGGGCCGGACGTCGCGTCGAGGCCCTCGGTCGGTTGCGAGACGAGCAAGCCACTCGCGCCGGCGTCGATGGCGTCCGCGACGAAGCCGTGCCCATCGGTGGTCTCGCCGGGTAGCGCGACGAAGAGGTCGCCGGGCTGCACCTGCCGCGAGTCGATCACGGCGCGGGCGAACTCGTGGTCGGGCCCGCTGCGACTGAGCAGCAGATCGCCCAGCGCGGCCGTAACGAAGCCGGCATCGAGGGTGGGGGAGTTGCTGGTCACTGCGCGTTTACGTTCCGCCACCATCACCGGCCGGTCATCCGGACAACGGTCGTGGGCTCCTCGAGGTACTTCATGATCTCGGCCGCCAGACCGGCGAAGACGGGCGCCGCTACCTGCCCACCGAGGTTCCGGTCGACGCCCGGTTGATCGATCTTCACCAGCACGGAGATGCGCGGTGCCTCGTACGGCAGGAAGCCCGCGAAGGTTGCGATTGTGGTGTCGAAGTCGTAGCCCGTCGGGACGGAGACGATCGTCGTCCCGGTCTTGCCGGCGACGCGATAGCCGGGCACGCGGGCGCCGTGCCACTGCACGCCCTCGACGACCGCCAGCATCAGGTCGGCCATCGTTCGTGCCGTGGCGGGCGAGATCACCTGCCGCACCTCGACCGGGTCGAACTCGCGTACACGGTTTTCAGTCACGATCTTGGAGACGATGTAGGGGCGCATCAGCTTGCCGTCGTTGGCGAAGACGTTGACGGCGGTCAACACCTGCAGCGGCGTGGCCGCGAGCCCCTGTCCGTAGGAGTTCGTGGCGAGGTCGATCGGGTACCAGTCGTCGTCGGCCGGAGTACGGATGATGCCGTCTGACTCGCCCGAGAGCCCGATGTGCGTCTGCTCGCCGATGCCGAAGGCGGCCAGGTAGTCGTAGAAGTCGTCCGCGCCAATCTCCTCCGCAAGCCAGACGGCGCCGGTATTCAGTGAGCGCTGAAGCAGCTCTGTGACGGTTACCTCCCCGTATGCTTGGAAGTCCCAGTTGCGGATCGTGCGGTCGCCGATCTCGACACGGCCCTCGTCGACGTAGGTGGTGTCCGGCGTCACCCGTCCGAGGTCGAGCGCGGCAGCGGCGGTGAGCGTCTTGAAGACGGAGCCTGGCTCGTAGAGGTCGGTGACTACGCGGTTGCGCACGAGGTCGGCGAGTTGCCGGTCCTCCAGCGCCTGAGGGGTGAGCGCGCTCGCCGGTCGCGAGGCGATCGCGAGCACCCCGCCGGTGCGCGGATCCATCACCAGGATGCTGCCGGAGGGCGCTTCGTATTGCTCAAGCGCCGCATCGAGCGCGCGCTCGATGATCGTCTGGATGAAGCGGTCGAGCGTCAGATGCACCTCGCCGCCGGCCTCCGGCGCTCGTTCGGCGCGCTGAGCGAAGGCGATCGGGCGGCCCAGCGTGTCACGCTCCGAGACGATGCGGCCGGGCTGGCCGCGCAGCTCGACGTCGTAGTCGGCCTCGATGCCCCAGAGGCCGCCGCCGTCGAGACCGACGTAGCCGATCAACTGGCTCGCGAGGTCACCTGCCGGGTACGCGCGCACCGAGGAGGGCAGGGCGCGGACGCCCCAGAGACCCTGACGCTGGAGCTCCAGCCCCTGGCGGTACTCGATGTCGCGGACCAGGATCACGTCGCCGAGCTCCTGGCTCGTGCCACGGTCGAAGACCGTCGCGGCGTCGAGGTCGAGCGCGGCGGCGAGATCACGAGCCGCTTCCAGCGCCTGTTCGCGGTCGCGCCAGAGGAAGCTGTCGAGGTAGATGTCCCAGGTATCGACAGAGGTGGCGATCGGGTAGCCGGTGGCATCGATGATCGCCCCGCGTGGGGCGGCGACGCTGACCGCGCCGTAGCGCGTGATCGCGGCTTCCTCCAGGTAGCGGTTGTGGTTGATGAGCTGAATCTGGGCGAGCCGGCCGAGCAGCGCCGCCATCATCACGATCAGCAGCGTGGCAAGCACGCGATGTCGCCATGTGCGGTGGTCAGGCCTCAGGTCATCCACGGAGAGCGCTCCCTCGAGACCTACGGCTCCGTACCCCGGTGACCGGGGCGGAGCCGGTGGTTAGTTGAACCCCGGCAACCTGTTCAGCAGCTGCTCCCACCAGGCGGCGGGGGCGAGCGGGGACGGTGCGTCCCATGAGATGAAGCGTTCTGGCATCGGGATGCGGGTCGGCGCGGGCGTGGTGACCGCGATCTGGAGGGTCTGCTCCGGCTCGACCATGCCCAGCCGTTCGACAGCCTGCTGGCGAATCTGGTCGATCACGGAGATCTGGGCGATCTCGCCTTCCAGCAAGTGCACCTCGGCGGAGAGCGTCGCGCGTTCAATCTCGAGCTGACGCATCTCGTAGCCGATCGTGGAGGTGCGGCTCGACTGCAGCACCTGCAGCAAGCCGGTCAGTGTGACGACGGTGAGCACGAACATCGCGAGGAAGATCAGCGGGATGCGCGCGCTGAGAGTTGGTACCGCGGGACGGGCAGCCGTCCTCGGTACGATCGCCATCAGGCGGCCAGCCGATCGGCCGGCGACTCGGCGACGCGCATGCGTGCCGAGCGGGAGCGAGGGTTGCGAGCGGTTTCGGCCTCACTGGGCTTGCGCACGCGCTTCGTCACCCTGCGCAGCGTCGCGACGTGATCGCAGACGCACATTGGTATTCGAGGCGGGCAGATGCAGTCCGTGGACTCACGCTGGAAGTACTGCTTCACGAGGCGGTCTTCGAGCGAGTGAAAGGCGATCACCACAATGCGTGAGCCAGCGTCGCCGAGCAGGCTGTGGGCCGCGGGTAGCACTTCAGTCAGGCTGTCCATTTCCTGATTGACCGCTATCCGCAGGGCCTGGAACGTCAGAGTGGCGGGGTGGATTTGACGTGACCTGCCCCGTCCCACAGCCTGCTCGACGGCGCTGACTAGTTCACCCGTGGTCTGAATCGGGCGGCGCTGGACGATTGCTCGTGCAATTGCCCGTGAACGCCGCTCCTCTCCAAATTGGTAGATGAGCGTTGCCAGTTCGTCTTGTGCGTATTCGTTCACGATCTCCCGAGCCGTGATTCCTTCCGTCTGGTCCATGCGCATGTCCAGTGGCTCATCGCGCTGGAACGAGAAGCCCCGTCCCTCCGCATCGAGTTGCAGTGAGGAGACGCCGAGGTCGAGGAGGATTCCGTCGATTGGCGTGAAGTCGTGTTCGTCGCAGAGTTCGACGATGTCGCGGAAGTTGCCCTGCGCGAGTACGACGGCGTCGCCGTGTGCAGCAAGCCGCTTGCCGGCTTCCGCGAGCGCGTCGGCGTCGCAGTCGATGCCCAGCAGCCGGCCACCGGGGCTCGCCGCCTCGATGATCGCCGCGGCGTGACCGCCGAGGCCGACTGTCGCATCGACGTAGCTACCGCCGGGATGCACGGCAAGGCCTTCGATCGCTTCGTTCAGCATCACGGGCTCGTGGGAGCGGGCGGGGCGGGGGGCCGTCACGATGCGCCTCCCGTGGCCGCGGCCTCATCTTCGTCGGCGGCTGTCTCCAGCGCCTCGTTCCAGCGGTCGGGATTCCAGATTTCGACGTAGTCGCCGCAGCCGACGATCACGGCGCGATCCTCAAGTGAGGCATGGCCGCGTAGTCCCTGGGGGAGCAGCACACGGCCCTGGCCGTCGAGTTCGACGTCGAATGCACCAGGGAGGAAGGCGCGACGGATACGACGGCCACCGACTTCGCGCGTGCTGCGCTGTTCGCCGAGCCGGAGCTGGACCTCGGCCTCGAAGCCCTCGGAGGAGTAGAGCTCGACGCAACCGTCCGGGCTGCCGCGAAGTACGGCGCCGTCGGCAAGGGAGTGTCGGTAGCGTGCAGGGATAGCGAGCCGTCCTCGATCGTCAACTGAGTGCTCGTATGTGCCGTAGAACGTCACTTGCGGATTCCCCGCCTGAGCGGTGCATGGGCTGATTCCCCATTTCGCCCCACCAAAGCCCCGGAAGCCTACCATAGTCCCCCGCGCGGATTCAAGACTGAGCGCCAACTCCCCCATCAAGCGGCCCGCTGCACCCCCGACGCTCCGTTGTTATCCTTGCCGCGACAGAGAATCGACGTGCGCAAAATCAACGGGCGAGGCGAATGAAGGCAGCCGTGCTGACGGTCAGCGACCTCGGCTCGCGAGGCGAGCGCGAAGATACGGCCGGCCCGGCCGTCGCGGCGGTGCTCGTCGAGGCGGGCTTCGAGGTTGCCGAGCGCGCGCTACTGCCGGACGATCCGGATCAGATCGCCGATCAGCTGCGCGGCTGGGCGGATGGCGGCGAGATCGCGCTCGCCCTCACCGTCGGTGGCACTGGCCTGAGTCCGCGCGATCGTACCCCTGAGGCGACGGAGGCGGTGATCGACTACCGTGTCGATGGTCTCGTGCAGGGGATGCGCGCGGTCGGACTCGCCTCGACGCCGATGGCGATGCTCTCGCGTGGCCTCGCCGGGGTGCGTGGCTCGATGCTGATCATCAACCTGCCGGGCAGCGAGCGCGGCTCGACCGAGAACCTGGAGGCCGTGCTTCCGGTGCTGGCTCATGCCGTCGAGCAACTGCGCGACGGCGGTGGGCACTGAGCGTGGGACTCGGCAGATGCGTATTGATGTACTGACGATCTTCCCCGGCATCTTCGCCGGGCCGCTGGACGAGTCGATCCTGCGTCGGGCGCGCGAGGCGGAGCTGATCGATGTCGCCGTGCACGACACCCGCGACTGGGCGACCGACCGTCACCACCGCGTCGACGACGCTTCGTTTGGTGGCGGGCCGGGGATGCTGATGAAGTCAGAGCCACTGTTCGCCGCCGTCGAGGCCGTGAAAGAGCTGCATGACGCGCCCGCGACGACCGTGCTGATGACGCCGCAGGGCGAACGACTCAATCGCCACCTCGCCGCTGAACTGGCCTCGCTGCCCCGTCTGCTGCTGATCTGCGGGCGGTATGAGGGGGTCGACGAGCGAGTGCGCGAGCACCTGGTCGACCGCGAGGTGAGCACGGGCGATGTGGTGCTCTCCGGCGGTGAGCTGCCCGCGTTGATGCTGATCGATGCCGTCGCGAGGCTGATCCCGGGCGTGCTCGGGGCGGAGCAGTCGCTCGACGAGGAGTCGTTCGAGGACAACCTGCTCGAATACCCGCAGTACACGCGCCCGGCGGAGTTTCGAGGCTGGGAGGTGCCGGAGATACTGCTCTCCGGCCACCACGCGGAGATCGCTCGCTGGCGTCGTCGTCAGCGCCTGCTGCGTACGCGGGAGCGGCGCCCAGATCTGCTCGCGGAGGCGGACTTGAGCGCGGGGGAGCGCGAGTGGCTGGATGCGCTCGACGCTACAGAGGCCGCACCGCTAGACTGAACGGCACTCGCAACATGTACTGAACATTACTCGCCGGCCCTGCTGCGCCCGCCTGAGGACAACATGTCGATCAACCTCCGCGAACTGGCCCCGACGCGTAACGAGACGGTCCCGGACTTCAGCCCGGGCGACACCGTCCGCGTCGATGTGCTCGTCGTCGAGGGGTCCCGCGAGCGCGTGCAGGCATTCGAGGGCGTCGTGATTCGCGTCCGCAAGAGCGCGTCGACCTTCACCGTGCGGCGCATCTCCTCCGGTGTCGGCGTGGAACGCACCTTCCCGCTCAACGGCTCGCGTATCGCGGCCGTCGAGGTGACGCGACGCGGGCGTGTTCGCCGCGCGAGGCTCTACTACCTGCGTGGACGCACCGGCCGAGCGGCCCGTGTGAAAGAGGCGCGGCGCACCTAGCGCGATCGGCGCTCCCATACTCCTGTTCACTGCACTACCGCCTGCCCGGGTGGGTTGTCGCGCTACGTCCGTATGATTGCGCGATGACTGAGCCGACGACCCCTTCGAAGAACGTCCGCACGAAGTACGTGAAGGTCGCCGTGAATGCCGGGCGACCGAACTTCATGACCTTTACCTACGACGTCCCGCCCGACCGCGAGGTCGAGCCCGGCGAGGTCGTGCACGTGCCGTGGGGTCGTCGACGCCTGCAGGGCGTGGTCGTCGATGGGCCGATCGACATGCCGGGGTACGCCGGAGAGACGCGCCCGCTCGAGCAGGCGGTCGAGGGCGCGCCGGTGATCACCGCGCACCGTCGAGAACTGGCCGCGTGGATCGCGGACTACTACTTCGCGCCACAATGGGAGTCCTACGCGCTGATGCTGCCGTCCGGCGCGGGCGAGCGCCCTCGCACCGCGATCGTGCGAGGCCCGAGCAAGACGCCCGAGGCGCTCTCAGAGCGGCAGCAGGTGATCCTTGACCTCCTCTCGGACGAGCCGGCGGAGCTCGATCATCTGCGTGATACGACTGGCCGCCGGGGATTCGAGTCGGCGTTGCAGGCGCTGGTGCGCCGAGGACTGGCGGAGCGCCGCTACACACTCGACCGCCCGCGTGGCCGGCCGCGGGTCGCCGAGGTGCTAAGGCTGGCCGTCGAGCCGCAGGCCGCGCTCTCCGCCGTCGATGCGATGACCGGCCGTCGCTCCTCGCGACGTGCACGCGCGATCAGCGCGTTGCTCGACGCCGATGGGGCGCTGCCGTTCGCCGATGTCGCGAAGATCGCTGGCGGCGCACCCGCTGTCGAGACGCTGATCAGCGACGGGCTGCTGGCGCGCGAGGGCGGCGACCACGTGCGGCTGGCCGTCGACGAGGAGCGTGCGCGGGATGAGGTGCGGCTACTGGTGCGCACGCGCGAGCAGGCAGCGGCAGCCGCGATCCTCGAACGACTCGTCGCGACACCCGAGGACGATCTGCCGCTGGCAGGGCTGGCGCGCGACTTCGGTACGGAGGCACGCAAGGCCGTCAGTGCCCTAGAGGCGCTCGCCGTCGTGCGCATCGAGGAGGTGCTCGACCGCCGTGACCCGTTGCGCGACCTCCAGCTCGTGCAGCGCGAGGCGGTGCAGCTCGTCAGGGAGCAGCAGGTGGCGGCCGATGCGATCGCCTCGGCGATCGACCGCGCGGATGGGACGGGGATGCTGCTGCAGGGCGTCACCGGCAGCGGCAAGACGGAGGTCTACCTCGCTGCGCTCGACCACGCTGTCGCGCAGGGCAAGCGCGCGATCGTGCTCGTGCCGGAGATCGCACTCACGCCTCAGACTGTGCGCCGCTTCTCGGAGCGCTTCTCTGGCCGCGTCGGCGTGCTGCACTCCGGCCTCTCACTCGGCGAGGCGTTCGACGAGTGGCACGCGATCGAGGGCGGTGCCTACGACGTGGTCGTCGGGTCGCGGTCGGCGGTCTTCGCCCCGCAGCCCGACCTCGGCCTGATCGTGATTGATGAGGCGCACGAGTGGACCTACAAGCAGCAGGACCCTGCGCCGCGCTATGACTCCCGAACCGTCGCGATGCAAATCTCCGCGGTCTCCGGCGCGGTCACCGTCTTCGGCAGCGCGACCCCGGACGCCGAGCGCTGGTACGCAGGCGCCGAGGGTGATCTCGAGCTGCTCGAGCTGCCCTCGCGGCTGCGCGTCGTGGCACAGCCCGCCGGTGCACCGCAGGTCTGGGCGCAGGCTGAGCTGCCGGAGGTCGAGGTCGTCGACGTGCGCGGGGCCACCTCGCTCTTCTCCGACCAGTTGCTCGAGGCGCTGGCGGAGACGCTGGACCGCGATGAGCAGGCGATCCTCTTCCTCAACCGCCGCGGCTATGCGGGCTTCATGCTCTGCGCAAACGGGCACTCGCCGTCCTGTGGCTCATGCGATGTCTCGCTCACACTGCATGACCCGCCCGGACGGCTGGTCTGCCACCAGTGCAATCGTTCCCGGCCGCGCCCTCGCGAGTGTCGCGAGTGTGGCGCGAAGCTGCGTCAGTCGCGTGCCGGCACGCAGCGCGTGGGCAGCGAGGTGTCGCGATTCTTCCCGGCCGCGAGGGTCGAACGCTGGGACCGCGACACCGCACGCCGAGCCGAACAGCACGAGGAGATCCTGGGCCGTTTTACGCGCCAAGAGGCGGACGTGCTGGTTGGCACGCAGATGGTGGCGAAGGGCCTCGACCTGCCGCTCGTCACCCTCGTGGGCGTCGTGCTCGCGGACCACGGGCTGCGGGAGGGCGACTTCCGTTCGCGTGAGCGTACGTTCCAGTTGCTGGAGCAGGTCGGCGGCCGGGCGGGCCGGGCGGAACGCGACGGGCGCGTGATCATCCAGACGCTCGCACCGGACGATCCGGCGATCGAGTTCGCGGCGGCGCACGATGTCGAGGGGTTCTACGAGCAGGAGCTCTCGTGGCGGGCGCTGTACGGCTATCCTCCCTTCGGCAAGCTGGTGCGGCTGCTCTTCGCCCACGAACGCGGGGGCTATGCGGCGAAGGAAGCCACGCGCGTCCACAACGAGCTCGCGACGATCGCCTCAGGCCTGCCCGACGTGGAGGTGATGGGCCCCTCGCGGCCGCAGATCGCGCGGGTGCGCGGTCGCCATCGCTGGTCGTTGATGCTGCGAGGCGCCGAGCCGACGGAGTTACTGCGCCAGATCGAGTTGCCTCCGGGCTGGGCGGTGGACGTCGATCCGATGGTCGTCTCGTAGCGGGCGGTCGTGCGGCTGCACTGACGCTGCCGGGACGCCGGGCTACAATCGTGCATGGAGCAACAAAATGACCGTCCGCCCGATCCGCTATCTAGGTGACCCGGTGCTCCGGAACCCGACGAAGCGCATACGCAAAATCGATGACGCGATCCGGCGTCTGGTCGACGACATGATCGAGTCGATGGTCGCCGCGGAGGGCGTCGGGCTCGCCGCCCCCCAGATCGGCGTCGGCCTGCGCGTCGTCGTGCTCGGCATGCCGGACGATGAGCCGTTCGCGCTGATCAATCCGACGATCGCGCGGCGCGCCGGTGAGCGCCGGCTGGATGCGGAGGGCTGTCTCTCCGTGCCCGGCTACCGAGGCGCGATCACTCGTTCAGAGCGGGTCACCGTGAAGGCGCTCGACATCGACGGCAAGCCAATCCGCATCAAGGCGACGAACGACCTGCTCGCGCAGGCGCTGGAGCACGAGGTCGATCACGTCAACGGCGTGCTCTACGTCGATCGCCTCGACAGCCCGGACGACCTGATCAAGCTGGACGAGCAGGGTCTGCCGGAGGGCGACGGGGGCGCCGAGGCGGGCACTGACGAGGCGAACACTGACGAGGCCGGCACGCAGTGAGTGTGATGCGCTGATGGAAGTGTTGCTCGCCCTGCTGGCGATCATGGGGGCCTTCTACTTCATCCTGCTGCGCCCGGTGCTCGCCCAGCAGAAGAAGCGCAAGGGCGACATCTCATCCCTGAACGTCGGCGACGAGGTACTGACTGGTGGCGGATTTTATGCCACGGTGCGTGAGATCCGGACGACCGATGAAGGGCCGATGGAGATCATGCTCGAAGCCGCTCCCGGTGTGACGCTGCGTGCGACGCCCGAAGCGGTGCTGGAGATCACACGGCGAGTCGACGATGCCGTCCCGGCTGAACAGGCGGATCGCGCCTAGATGCAGAGACGTCGCTGGCTCCCTGTTCTCGCCATCCTGGCGCTCTCACTCGCCGCGCTTTACGTGATCTGGCCGAGCGACACCGACCGCTACCTGCCCTCGGCGATCCCGTGGCCGCAGGGTAATGGCGTGGACATCCCCGGCATCGGCGAACGACGCGAGATGCGGCTTGGCCTCGACCTGCAGGGCGGAACGCGGCTGCTGTTGTTCGCGACACTGCCCGAGGGGCAGAAGGGCGACATCAGTGACGCGATCGACGGCACGATGAGCGTGCTGCGTCGCCGCGTGGACGCCTCCGGCGTCGCAGAGGCGGAGATATCACGCCAGGGCAGCACATACATCTCCGTGCAACTCCCTGGCCTCACACCCGACGAGGCCCGCAGCCTGCTCGGCCGCACCGCGCAACTGCGGTTCTGCCAGCAGCCGCACCAGCCTCAACCGGTGGAGGTGACCGCGCCCGAACCGTGCGACACGAGCGGCGAGTGGGTGCAGGCCTATGGGATCGTCGAGGGTCTGCCACTCGCACTGACGGGGCGCTTCCTGCGCCCGAACGCGTTCATCGACTTCGACCAGGCAAGCAACCCGCAGGTCGCGTTCGAGTGGCAGGGCGCCGGCCCTGAGCTGTTCGAGCAGGTCACCGGGCGGCTGGTGAACGAACCGCTGGGCATCTTCCTCGACGACGAGTTGCTCTCCTCGCCGCAGGTGCAGTCGGTGATTCGTGACCGTGGCGTAATCACCGGCATCCAGCTCCAGCGCGCGCGTGAGCTTGTCGTGCAGCTGAACTCCGGTGCGCTGCCGGTGGCGCTGACCGTGGTGCAGGAGCAGACGGTGGACGCGACGCTGGGCGAGGACTCGGTGGAGCGGTCACTGCTGGCCGGCGAGATTGGCTTCCTGATCGTCGTGCTCTTCATGGTGCTGTACTACCGACTGCCCGGCGCGATCGCCTCGATCGCGCTGATCAACTACGCGCTGCTCTCGCTGGCGGTCTTCAAGCTGATCCCGATCACGATGACGCTCGCCGGTATCGGCGCGTTTGTGCTCTCCGTCGGTATGGCTGTCGACGCGAACATCCTGATCTTTGAGCGCATGAAGGAAGAGCTGCGCGCGGGGCGTGGCTACACGACGGCGCTCGACATTGGGTTCACCCGCGCATGGCCTTCGATTCGCGACTCCAACGTGACGACGATGATCACCGCCTCAATCCTCTGGCTACTGGGCGGTGGCGGCATCCAGCTACCGCTGCTCGGTGCGTTCGAGGCGCCGCTCGTACAGGGCTTCGCGCTCGTACTCTTCATCGGCGTGTTGATTTCGATGTTCTCTGCGGTCGTCGTGACGCGATCGATGATGGCGCTCTTCATCGGCACCGGGATTTCACGTCGTCACGAATGGCTCAGCCCGGACGCGATGCCTGCCGATGAGGTTGCCGAGCCCGCCGGCGCAGGGGGTGGCGCATGAGCACGCTCGACCTCGTCGGAGCGCGTCGCTGGCTCTTCCTCGGCAGCGCGATCGCCGTGATCGTCTCGCTGGTGATCATCGCGATCCCGCCGTGGCTGCGCCCTGGTATCGAATTCACCTCCGGCACGACGACGTTGATCCAGTTCAGCGACAGAGTGCTGCAGGAGGATCTGCGTACCGCTTATGCCGAGCTCGACCATCCGGAGGCGCGCATCCAGTCGACGGGCAGCAATCAGTTCTTGATCCGCACGAGCGAACTCGACGTGCCGCCCGGCTCCTTCACAGAGGTCGTTCCGGAGCCAGAGGTCGCGGCCCCCGGTCCCGCGCCGGTCGTGGTGATTGGCACGGCGCTACTGGGCGCTGAGGATGCGACAGGTGACGTCTTTGTCCGTCTCCCGTCCCAGGGCAATCCATGCGTCCTCGGTGGCATCGCTGACACCTTGCCCGCCGGCACGCAGGTGAACGTGATCGAAGATCTCACAACCTGTGAGACCAACCCGGACGGGGAGCCGATCTACCGCGTGACCGTTGGCGCGACCGACGCCTACATCCGCATCGCAGACACGCACGGCTTCGAGGAGACCTCGGAGCCGGAGGTGATCAAACCGGACCAGGGCGAACGCACGGTGATCGAGGACACGCTGCTGGAGCGCTTTGGCGAGTTCGAGGTGCTGGAGTTCGCGTCGGTCTCGCCGGTCGTCTCGCGAGTGGCGGTGCGCAACGCCGCGGTGGCGGTGGCCGTCGCCTCGCTCTTTATCATGGCGTACATCGTCTTCGCCTTCGCGTCCGTGCCAAAGGCGTTCCGCTACGCGAGCTGCGCGATTATCGCGGTGCTGCACGACGTGATCATCGTGCTGGGCGCGTTCTCGCTCTTCGGCAAGCTGTTCGGTACCGAGGTCAATCTGATGTTCGTGACCGGGTTGCTGACAGTAATCGGCTTCTCGGTGCACGACTCGATCGTCGTCTTCGACCGCATCCGCGAGAATGTGATGCGAGCCCCGGACGCGCCGCTGGCACAGAACGTGAACGCGGCGCTGCTCCAGACGCTCGCGCGGTCGTTCAACACCTCGGTGACCCTGCTGCTCGTGGTGCTGGCGATGCTGTTGCTCGGCGGAGTGACGATTCAGTCGTTCCTGCTGGTGATCCTCGTAGGCGTGATCGCCGGGACGTACTCCTCGGTCGGACTGGCGGCACAGCTGCTGGTCTCGTGGGACGAAGGCGAACTGGGCCGCTGGCTCACGCCCTGGCGTCGACGCGACGAGGAGCCCTCGGCGGCCGTCTAGTCCCCACCCCCACGCACAAGAGCGACACCGAGGATCAGCGCGCCAGCGCCCACCATTCGCATCAGCGACGCGCGCACCTCGGTCGCGCCGAATGCGCCGATGTGGTCGAGCAGCAGCGTCGTCAGCATCTGGCCCGCGATCATCGCGCTGATGAACAGTGCGACGCCGATCCGGGGCCCGAGGAAGGCCGCCCCCAGCACGAGTGCGAGGCCAAAGAAGCCCATCACCGCGAAGTAGAGGTCCAGCTCTCGCACCGAGGCGAGCAGTGCGACCGCGCTGACGACGGCGACGACAACGTACAGCGAGGCGCGATCGAACGGGGAGGGGATCAGCGGCGTCTCGCCTCGGATCGCCCGTACGGCGAGGAAGGCGGCGGCCCCGGCGAGGGTGCCGAGGACGGTGAGCCAGACGGCTTCGAATGACCCTCGCTGGCGACTGACCGCGCCGAGCATCGCGAGCTGCGTGCCGGCGCCGGCGCCGATCGCCACGGCGATTGCGATGTAGATGGTTTGCACTAGCTGCTTCCTTCGTCGGGAGATGGGGACGCCGCTGAGCGGCGGCTGAGTTGTTCTGGATGGAGCCCACCGACCCGCCCTATCGGTCTGGGGGCTGCGCCCCCTTTCCCCCGTCTGGATTGGATGAATACGGAGGGGATGGAGCTGGAAGAGAACCTTGCGACACGCTCCATCATTGGGCCCCCCCATCGGAGGCGGCGCGGCCTAGCACTCTTGCTTCGCCGTCGCGGCGGGTGATCCCTCGGCGGTCGAGGGTTTCGAGGAAGGCCTGCGCTGCGCGTCGGTTGGTGCCCAGCGCGTCGCGCAGTTCGCCGAGCGTGGCCGGGCCTTTGCGCAGGCGGTCGATGGCGGCCTGCACCGCCACGTCGAACGCCTCGGCGGCCATCACGACGCCGTCGCCGCAGTCGACCGCGCGGCCGGCACCTTCGAGGTAGGCGATCAGTTCCGCGTCGACCTCCAGCCGAGGTGGGGCCGCGCCGCCTGCTCCCAGTTGCTCCACGATCTCGTCGGTGGCGCGCTGCTGGGCGGTGGTGAGTTGCGGCGCCCAGCCCTCGCGCTGCACCGCTTCACCGATCGCGACGATCGCGGGGGCGAAGGACTCGACGACAGCGCCGAATTCGCGTGGCGGGAGGCCGAGGCGGCTGCGCAGCTCTTCGCGCGGCATGGCGAAGCGCAACGGGTGCTCCTGCTCGTAGCCCTCGAGCGCGCGGGCGGCCTGCTGGTCCAGCCGTTCGAGCCCCGCCGAGGTGAGGTAGATGCGCTCTTCGCCGGCCACCAGCGCGGTCGCGTCGCCCGTCTGTACCAACGAGTCGAGCGCGCTCTCGAACTCCTCTGCGTCCAGTTCGACGGCGCCCTCGATCGTCGCGGCGAGGCAGGGTTCGAGCCGTTCGATGGCGGCCAGCACGTGGCTCTCCGGCGTCCCGGCGGCGCGTGCGATCAGCCGCTCGACGGTGGCGGGGTCGGCGCGACGGTGGCGCGGCGGGTTGACCTCGATTACGCGACCGCCGGCGACGGTGTGGTCGGAGACGCGCAGCACGAAGAGGTCACCAGGCACGACCGCGAGCAGCTGAGTGAGCACGATCTGCGCCCAGCCCTCCTCGCCGGCCGGGACTTCGTCGCTTCCGCCCACGACGCGGACGCGGCCCTGCACTTCGTCGGCACCGGCGTGCACGGCCACTCGCAGGTTGTGGCGCAGCGGGCGATGGCCGAGTACGCGCAGGCGAGCATCGAGCGTGCGTGCGGGCGTCATGCGGCCCGCGGGCGCGAGCACCTGCCCGCGTCGCAGGTCCTCCGTGGCGAGGCCGGCGAGGTTGACGGCGACGCGGGTGCCGGGCTCGGCCTCCTCGCGTTCCGTGCGGTGGGTCTGCAGCCCTCGGATGCGCGCGGTGGGGCCGCCGGGGACCGCCTCGACGCTGTCGCCGACGTGCAGGCGGCCGTCGAGCAGCGTGCCGGTGACGACGGTGCCGAAACCGGACATCGTGAAGACGCGATCGATGCCCAGCCGCGGCCGTCCGATGTCGCGAGGCTCGGGCACGGTATCGAGCGCCGCATCGAGCGTCGCCAGCAGCTCATCGACGCCGTCGCGGGTGACGGCGGAGACACGCACGATCGGGGCGTCCGCCAGCGAGGTCGGTTCGAGCAGCCCTCGCACCTCCTCCTCCACGAGGTCGAGCCAGTCGTCGTCGACGGTGTCGGACTTCGTCAGCGCGATCACGGCGTGCTGCACGCCCAGCAGGTCGAGGATCTCCAGGTGCTCGCGGGTCTGCGGCATGACCGACTCGTCGGCGGCGACGACGAACATCGCGAGGTCGATAGCGCCCGCCCCGGCCAGCATGTGGCGCACGAAGCGCACATGGCCCGGCACATCGACAATCGAGACCTCGCGGCCGGAGGGCAGGGTGAGCCAGGCGAAGCCCAGGTCGATGGTCAGGCCTCGCTCCTGCTCCTCGGCAAGGCGGTCGGGGTTGGTGCCGGTCAGCGCCTCGACCAGCGCGGACTTGCCGTGGTCAACGTGGCCGGCGGTGCCGATGACGAACATTGAGGCAGTGTAGCGGCCCGTCGCTTCTGGGCCGCGGCTAGCCCGCGCTGAACTCCACGCGAGCGTGCGCGCCGCAGTGTGGGCACTCAATGTCGCCGGGCGACCCCGCGAGGCCTTCGCCACAGCGAGGGCAGAAGTTGACCATCGCCTCGGGGTCGGTCGGCGCGGGGATGCGACTCAGCCTGCGCATCACCGGCACTGCGACGCTCGCCGCAGCCGCGAGGATGGCGAAGACGCCGATCGCGCGGCCGATCGTGCTGCTCTCGCTGTCGCCCCACATCGCCAGTAGCACCAGTGCCGAGAGCATCACGCCCGACCCGATCGCCGCCCACGCCACCCAGCGGAAGGCGACAGCCAGCCCTGCGGGCGAGACCAGCGAGGTGTGCGCGACGGTCAGCGTCACCACCACCAGGCTTGCGGTGAGCTTCCAGAACCACTCCGCGTCGACGTGCCCCCAGAGGCCGCCGTTGATCGCGATCAACGAGGCGAGCGTCAGCGCGAAGCCCTTGTAGGGCAGCCGTCCGAGGTCCGCTCGACCGACCGAGCGCCCGAAGACGATCACCAGCGCCCCCGCGCCGGTGATCGAGAAGGTAGTGTCAAGCATCCGCCACTGAGTCTCGCCGACATCGCCGACGAGCAGCGCCCAGATCCCCATCAACGCGCCAACAACCACCGACGCGATCAGCACCCACAGCGCAAGTCGGATCATCGCGGCCTCCTCACCCGCGGAGTGTAGACCGTGGGGGAGGATGTGACGTGCAGATGCGACGCGCGTGCTTGCTACACTGCCGACGCGCCTGTTGGAGGGTCCATAAAGAAGGAGTCGAGGCAGCTCTTTGGCCGGGCGGTGAGTTCCTCGACCCTTTCCGTTGAGATGTTCAATCGTCCGTCGGACCTCGGACGAACCGAGGCAGTTCTTCTCCTACTCGATCACTCGTTTGAGATGTTGTTAAAGTCGGCGATCGTTCAGCGGAGCGGCAAGAGCCGAGAGCGCGGAGAAGACTCAACGATCGGATTCAAGACGTGCGTGAGCCGCGCGCGCTCCAACGCCGACATCAAGTTCGTCGAGGAGGAAGAAGCACGATTGCTACTGGCGATCAACGGCTTCCGGGACGCCGCACGGCATCACATCGTCGACGTACCAGAGCAGTTGATCTACTTCCATGCTCAGCCCGGATTGACGTTGTTCCGTGACCTAGCGAAGCGTGTGTTTGGGATCGATCTTGCATTGTATCTCCCGGCGCGCGTACTGCCGCTCTCCACTTCGGCGCCACTGGACTTCGGCGCGCTGTTTGAGGCGCAGTTCGCAGAAATTCGGTTGTTGCTGCGCCGCGCTGTGTCTTCCCTCCGGGGGTTACCCACCCACCCGCCCGTTCTCCTGTGGGGGCACGGCCCCCACGCCCCCACGTTGGAGAGTGATGCGTCTCGCACATCGGCGCGCGCGCCTTGTCCTCAACCGCCATCGGGAGTGCTTCCTGCGAGTACCCACGAGCACGGCGCGGCCGGCGCATTAGTTCCGGCCAGACGCCGTGACCAGCTCCGATTCCAGTCCGAGGGCGTGGGAGCGTGCCCCCACAAGGAATACGGAAGGGTGGGTGGGTAACCCCCGGAGGGAAGACACAGCGCGGCAACGCCGCGACGAGCTTTCCCCCGCCCCCTATGCTCCGGCAATGAAGGAAGCAGCCCTCGTCACCGACGCATCGACGCCGCGCCTCGACCTCGCGCACTTCTACCTGCGTCACCCGGAGCGGCCGGACCGGCTGACCGCCATCCTCGACCACCTCGACAGCACGGGCATCGGCGCGCACATGACCGCGCTCGACGCCCGCGACGTTACCGCCGACGAGGTGCTGTCGGTACACGACGCGAAAGTGCCGGCGATCGTCGATGACCTCGGCCGACGTGGGGGCGGGTTCGCCGACGTCGACACCTACCTCACTGCTGCGTCGCCCGCGGCGGCTAGGCGGGCGGCGGGCGGGGTGCTGGTCGCACTGGAGACCGTGCTGGCGGGCGACCACCGTCGCGCCTTCGCCGCCGTGCGTCCGCCGGGACACCACGCGACGACCGACACGCTGATGGGCTTCTGCCTGCTGAACAACGTCGCGATCGCCGTGCAGTCCGCCTTCGCGAGTGGGCTGGAGCGCGTCGCCGTCGTTGACTGGGACGTCCACCACGGCAACGGCACGCAGGCGATCTTCGACGCCGACCCTCGGCTGCTCTACGTCAGCACCCACGCCTCGTCGTTCTACCCCGGCACGGGCGGCTACACGCACACCGGCACCGGTGAGGCGACCGGCACGATGGTGAACATCCCGCTGCCACACGGCGGGGGCGACGACGCCTACGACGCAGCCTACGAGCGGGTGGTCGTGCCGGCCCTCGAACGCTTCGCGCCGCAGCTCGTCGTCGTCTCGTGCGGCTGGGACGCGCACGTTCGCGACCCGCTGGCACCACTGAATCTCACCACCGAGGGCTACACGAACGTCGCCCGACAGGTGATCGAGGCCGCCAACGCACTCTGCGACGGTCGCCTCGTCGTCGCCCTCGAAGGTGGCTACGACGAGCATGCGCTGGCCTGGTCGGCAGGCGCGCTCTGCGAGCTGCTGCTCGACGAGGCCCCGACGCCCGACCCGGAGCCCGCCGAGCCACCGCCCTCGGAGCTGCCGTCGGCCGAGGAGGTCGACGAGCTGCTGGGCGCGGTGCGCGCGGCGGTTGGGCTGTAGCCGCCTCGCTGTTGGCTCTGCGCTGCGTTCGGTTATGCTGCGCGCTCGTGAGCAACACTCGGGAGAGGTGACCAATGGGGATTGAACTGACGAAAGACTCGATCGACCTCGGTATCGTCGTGCGCAACGCAGACGCGGCGATGAAGTTCTATGGCGGCACGCTGGGCTTCGAGCACATGGCCGACACGCCGATGGGCGGCGGCATGATGATGCACCGCATGATGTGCGGGACGAGCCTGATCAAGCTGCTTGAATTCCCAGAGACGCCCGAGCTGTCACCGGAGCCGGGCGGCATCAACGCGGCCAGCGGCTACCGCTACTGGACGATCTCCGTCTCGAACCTCGATGAGCTGACCGCCTCATGCAAGACGGATGGCTACAACGTCACCGTGGAGCCGCGCGAGATTCGCCCAGGCGTGCGCATCGCCATGGTCGATGACCCCGACGGCAATATCGTCGAGTTCATCGAGAACAACGAATAGGCGCAGCGGTCGCTAGCGACCCATCGCCGTCTCGCGATCCGGCACCAACTCGGTGAGGATGCCCATCACGCTCTTGGGATGGAAGAACGCCGCGCGCATGCGGTCGGGGTCTTCCGGCCCGAGGTCGATCATCATCAGCCCGTTGCCCGACAGTCGATCGGCCTCGTCGCCGATGTTCGTGCACTGGTAGGCGATGTGGTGCAGGCCGCTGCCGTTCTTCGCCATGTAGCGGGCGACCCCGCTGGTCGTGTTCTGCGGGATCAGGATCTCGATCTGCGTCTGGCCGTCGCCGACCTGCACGAAGTAGTTGTTCGTCGCCTCAGGCGCAAAGTAGCTGCCGTCCGGCAGTGGTGCGCGGTCCTCGTCGAACTCCAGGCCAAGCTGGTCGACGAGCACCTTCAGCGCTTCGTTGATGTCCGGCGCGACGATGCCGATGTGGTCGAGTCTCAGGAACATGGTGTAACCCCCTCTGCTGCGCGGCACAGACTAGCAGGGTGGAGGGCTAGCAGGGCGACCGGCTAACGGGGGAGCCGAGGTAGCGGGCTCATCCCTCGAGGGTGCGAGCTATCTTGAGCGTGCTGCGGTGGCAGGCGGGGCAGTGTTCCGGCGGCTCCGCACGCGGAACCATCTCGCGGTCGGCGGAGACGCCCTCCCAGATGTAGTCGCGCAGCCTCGTCGCCATGTCGCGTTGACCGCGGGCTCCGGTGGCGTTCGGGCGCATCTCCTCATCGATTCGGCGGCGGATCTCTTGCGGGCTCAGCGGGCCGGGGGCGCGCACGAGTACCTCGCGGCCGCAGTGCGAGCAGCGGTAGACATCGACCGACACGCTAGGCCTCCGTTGCCCCCGCTACCGGCTCGCGCAGCAGGTCGATGAAGACCTCGTTCGACAGCAGCAGGCCGCGAGGCGTGAGCCGCAGCCGGTCGCCATCGCGTTCGAGCAGGCCGAGGCCCGTGTGCCGCTCGATCGCCTCGCCAAAGATCGCGTCCGGCGAGGCACCGAAACGCTGCTCGAAGTCCGCGACCGAGACGCCATCGATCAAGCGCAGGCCGAGGATCATCGCATCGGCGCGCAGGGTCGCCTCGTCTGGCGTCTCGCCACCCGCGATCTGGAGCATCGTGCCGCCGCCGGAGCGCGCGCGCTCCTCGAACGTCTCGTCGACCGCCTCGATGTAGCGGGTCGGGGCATCGAGGTTGGCGAAGCGCTGTCCGGCGAAGAGCGAGTGCGCGCCGGCGCCCAAGCCGAGGTACGGTGCAGCGTGCCAGTAGACGAGGTTGTGGCGGCACTGGCGGCCGGGCGTTGACCAGTTGGAGATCTCGTAGTGCTCGTAGCCCGCCTCGGCCATCCGCTCGCGCGTCCATTCGTACTGGTCGGCGGCGACATCCGGGTCGGGCTCGGGCAGCTCGCCCTTGGAGACGCGGTAGTGCAGGGCGGTGCCCGGCTCCACGGAGAGCGCGTAAAGCGAGAGGTGCTCCGGGCGCAGCGTGAGCGCGCGCTCCAGCGTCTGCTGCCAGCGTTCGAGCGGCTGACCGATCAGTCCGTAGATGAAGTCCATGCTGACGTTGTCGAAGCCCGCTGCACGGGCCATCTCGACCGCCTCCACGGCGCGGTCGGCGATGTGTGCCCGCTCCAGCATCTCCAGCTCGTCGTCGTGCAGCGATTGCACGCCGAGCGAGAGGCGGTTGATGCCGAGCTCCCGCAGTCCCTCCACGTGCTCACGTTCGAGGTCGGTCGGGTTGGCCTCCAGCGACCACTCCGTGCCGTCCGCGAGGTTGTAGTGCTCCCGCACCGCGCCGGTGATCGCGGACATGTCATCGAGGTTGGTGAGGCTGGGGGTGCCACCGCCGAAGAAGACGGTATCGACGCTGAAGTCGCGTGCGGCAGGCCCCCACAGCTCGATCTCGCGGAGCAGCGCCTGCGTATAGCCGGGAGCGAGGTGGTCGAGGCCCTCGTACGAGTTGAAGTCGCAGTAGCCGCACTTCGAGGTGCAGAACGGGATGTGGAGGTAGAGCGAGAGCGACTGCGGGGCTGCCATCACGTCAGCCTAGCAGGCGTTCGCTTCGTAGGGGCGCGGGAAGCGTAGTGACGCTCACGCGCGATCGAGCGCGCACGAGGCTATCGTCGATCGGAGGAAGTCAGCACTGCGCTACCTCGCTGCTCGGTCGAATCTTCGTCGCGCGATCGCGATCGCGTTCACAATTGGTGGGGGCACGCCGCTGCTCGCTGCCTGTGGAGGCGGCGAGGCGACCGATACCCACGCCACCTCGCCGCCCGCCACGTCATCGCCCGCATCGGGCGTCGCGACCGCGACGCCTGCCACGGCGACCACGACGGCTGCGGCACCGGTCGCCGCCTCGACTGTGCCGGCGGCGCGCTCGGACGGGCTGAGCGGCGCGCCCGTGCCGGAGCGCGTAACGCAGGCGAGCAGCTTCGATGCTGACCTCATGAACGCGGCCGCCGGCACCTTCCCGCCGCTCGACTTCCCGGTCGTCGTCAGCGCAGCGGAGGCGACGTGGCTGCTCGATGAGGACATTGTGCTGGGTGCGGTGCAGAACGACGAGGCCCGCGCCTATCCGCTGTTCATGATGACGCTGCACCACGTCTCGAATAATCGACTGGGTGGGGATCTGTACCTCGTCACTTTCTGAATCGTCTGCTCCTCCGGGGTCGGCTTCGACCCCGTCATCAACGGGCAGGCGCTCAAGTTCCAGGCTTCCGGCATCTACAACGGCGTCTTCCTGATGATCGATGACGTCACCGGGACCGTCTGGTCGCACCTCGATGGCGCGGCCGTCGCGGGTGAACTCGTGGGGATGCAACTCGAGATCCGCGGGCTGCTGACGACGACGTGGGGGTCGTGGCTGGAGGAGCATCCGGAGACGAGGGTGCCCGCGGTGGATACCGGCTACGGCTACTTCCGCGCGACGGTCGGACGGGGCGGTCTCAGCCGCACCTTCCTCGAGACCCTGCCCGCGCTCGACGAGCGACTGGCTGAGAACGCGCTGGTGATCGGCGTGCTGGCAGGCGACGAGGCGCGGGCGTTCCCGCTGGGCGCACGTCCGGACGACGTGCCGCAGCAGGATGTGGTGGGCGGGGTGCCGGTCGTGATCCTGGAGGACACCGGCGGGATCCCGTCGGTCGCCTATCACCGCGCGCTGACGGATGGGCGCGTACTCGACTTCGAGCGTCTCGACGGCACGATCGTCGATCGCGAGACCGGTTCGCGCTGGAACTCGATGGGGCTGGCGATCGAGGGCGAATTCGCGGGTGTGCAGCTCGCCTTCGTGACCTCCTTCTTCACGGAGTGGTACGGCTGGGCGGCGTTCCACCCGGAGACCTCGATCTACGAGCCGCCGGGCAGCGCATAGCGCACCAGCGGGCCTTGGCCGTTACGATCGGCCTCGCACGAGGGGAATCGATGATGACGATCACGCCCGAGCAAGACGCTTACCTGCGGGAGCAGAAGATGGCCGTGCTGGCGACCGGCCGTAAGGACGGGTCGCCGCAGATATCGACGATCAACTACGCCTTCGACGGCACGGATATCGCGATCTCCGTGACGAGCGACCGCGCGAAGTGGGTCAACGCGGTGCGTCAACCGCGTGTCTCTATGCTGGTCCTCGATGGTCACAAACAGCTGATCCTCTATGGCACCGCCGAGGGTGTCACGGACGACCCCGCACGCCTCGAACTGACGAAGCGCATCCGCACCTCGATGGGCTTCGATGGCGATGGCGATGACGCGAAGCTGTCCGCGCAGCTCGATGAGGCGAAGCGCGTGGTCCTGCGCATCACGCCTGACAAGGTGTTCATGAACGACTGAGGGGTGCTCGTCGAGCCTTCCACGGGACAGTGACCGCATGACCCACCCCTTGATCGACCTCGACCGCATCGAGGTGCCGCCCGATATCTACATCGCGGAGGTGGGCAAGGTCTTTGCGCGCTTCGATGAGCACACGCAGGATTCCGACAATCGCTCCTACAGCGTCGCGATCGGGGACGAGCGCTACGTCGTGAAGACCGCCGGGCCGCCCGATGACACCCGCTGGTACCTCGACCACACCGGGAGGGTGGCGCTGCTCCGGAACGCCGTTGAGCCGGCCGCCAGTTGCGAACACGCTGCGCTGCCCCGACTGCACAACGTGATCGAGACGCCGCATGGCCCCGCGCTGGTCTACGAGTGGCTCGCGGGCGATCTCCTCGGTGTGCGGGCGGCGCAGCGCGACGAACCCGCGTCCCCGTTCCAGCGCTTCCGCGCGTTACCCGTCGAGGCGGTCGTCGACGCGCTCGATGTGGTCTACGACCTGCATCGCGAGCTAGCCGGGCTGGGCTGGGTTTCGGGCGACCTCTACGACAGCACGCTGATCTACGACTTCGACCGGCGAGTGGTGCGGGTCATGGACCTCGACAGCTACCACCGCGGGCCCGTGACGAACGCGATGGGCCGCATGTTCGGCTCGCAGCGCTTCATGGCGCCCGAGGAGTTCGAACTGGGTGCGCTGATCGACGAGCAGACGACCGTCTTCACGCTTGGCCGTACGGCCGCCGTCTTGCTCTCGGACGGCACGCTCGACCGCGCGCCCTTTCGCGGCAGCGACGCCCAGCACGCCGTGGTCGCGCGTGCTGGCGAGGAGGCGCGCGGCGAGCGCCACGCCACCGTCGGCGAGTTCGTCGATGCGTGGGAGGCGGCCCGGGCCTGAGGCTCGGCTAGCGGCCGGTGAACTCCGGCTCCCGACGGTCGAGGAACGCCGAGACGCCTTCTCGGAAGTCCTGCATCCCCATCAACACACGCAGTTCGAGCAGCGTGTGGTCAACGGTCGCTTCGTAGGTCTCGTCGTTCCCCAGTCGCATCAGGCGCTTGGTCGCCTGCACCGCCAGCGGTGCATTGGCAGCGATCTCCTGCGCCCAGCTCATCGCCTCGGTCATCAGCTCGTCATCCGGCACGACCTTGCTGACGAGCCCGAGCTCACGGCACTCCTCCGCCTCGACGATGCGAGCGCGGAAGAGAATGTCCGCCGCCACGGACCAGCCGACGAGTCGGGGCAGCAGCCAGCCACCGCCACTCTCTGGCAGCAGGTTGCGCTTCGCCGCGACGCCGGCCAGCTTGCCGCTCTCGCCCGCGATGCGGATGTCGCAGAGCAGGGAGAGGTCCATGCCGTAGCCGGCGGCCGCGCCGTTAAGCGCGCAGATCACCGGCTTGTCCATGCGTTGTAGCACCATCGGCGGGGCGTCGCGCAGGTCGAACAGCTGCGCGGCGGGGGAGTCCAGCGGGTCGCGATCGTCACTCATCCGCTGGCCCTGGTCCTGGAGGTCGAGGCCCGAGCAGAAGCCACGGCCGGCGCCGGTGATCACCACCGCCCGGATGTCGGGGTCCTTCTGGCACTCGATCAGCCGCTCGGAGAGGGCGGCCATCATCGGCCCGCTGATCGCGTTCATGCGGTCGGGGCGGTTGAGCGTGATCACGGCAACGTGGCCGTCGCGCTCGAAGAGCAGTTGGTCGGTTCGGGTTAATGTGGCTGTCGTCATGTCACACACTCCACTATACGGAGAGCCTACTGCACGCGGGCTGCGTGTGCGCCTCGATTGCCCACCTATGGGGCGCGTGCGAGACTCGGCACGATGCTAAAAACTCACCGTTGCGGCGAACTGCGGGCCGAAGACAAGGGCCAGGAGGTCACGCTCGCCGGGTGGGTGCACCGCCGGCGTGACCACGGCGGACTGATCTTCTTCGACCTCCGCGACTTCACCGGCATCGTGCAGGTGGTTGCCAGCGGCGAGCGTGCGCCCGAAGCGTTCGCCACTGCCGAGGGGCTGCGTATGGAGTTCGTCGTGCAGGTCGTCGGCAGCGTCGGTGCTCGGCCCGCGGGCACGACGAACGACGATTTGCCGACCGGCGCGATCGAGGTCGGCGCGGCGGAGATCGTCGTGCTCAACGCCTCCGAGACGCCGCCGTTCCCGATCAACCAGGACGTGGCGATCGACGAGGAGATTCGGCTCCGCTACCGCTACCTCGACCTGCGCCGCGAGCACATGGCGAAGAACCTGCGACTGCGCCACGACGTGGCGCGGCTGATGCGCGACTACCTGAGCGAGCGCGCGTTCATCGAGGTGGAGACGCCGGTGCTTGGCGCATCGACGCCGGAGGGCGCCCGCGACTACCTCGTTCCGAGCCGCGTCCACCCCGGCCACTTCTACGCACTGCCGCAATCGCCGCAGCAGTGGAAGCAGATGCTGGTGATCGGCGGCGTCGAACGCTACTTCCAGATCGCACGCTGCTACCGAGATGAAGACATCCGCGCCGACCGTCAGCCGGAGTTCACCCAGCTCGATGTGGAAATGGCCTTCGCGGAGCCGGAAGACGTGATGCAGTTGATGGAGGGGCTCTACACGAAGCTCGCGACCGACCTCGGGGCGCACTTCGAGACGCCGGTGCCGTTCCCCCGCATGTCCTACGACGAGGCGATGGAGCGATACGGCTCCGACAAGCCTGACATTCGCTACGCGCTGGAGATCACCGACCTCTCCTCGGTCGTTGCGAGCTCGGAGTTCCAGGTCTTCCGCAACGTGATCGCGGAGGGCGGCCGAGTGCGAGGCATCGCCGTGCCAAGCGGGGCGGCGGCATCGCGACGCGAGACCGACCGCCTGACCGAGATCGCCCGCGACGCCGGTGCGCAGGGCCTCGTCACCTTCGCCCTGCAGGGCGAAGGCCCGCTCGAGAGCCTCACGACCGAGGACGTGCGTTCGCCCGTCGCGCGTTTCTTCGACGCGCCGACGATCCTCGAGCTCGCGCGTCGCTGCGGTGCCGAGCGTGGCGACATGCTGCTGACCGTAGCTGCCGATGACAACGTGACCTCGGCGGCGCTCGATGCGCTGCGACGCGATGCGGCGGAGCAGCACGACCTCGCGGATGCAGGCACGCTGAACTTCCTCTGGGTGACCGACTTCCCGATGTTCGAATGGGACGCGACGAGCGAGCGCCGGAGCGCGACACACCATATGTTCACCGCGCCCTTCAGCGACGACCTGCCGCTGCTGGAGAGCGACCCGGGCAACGTGAAGAGCAACGCCTACGACCTGGTCTGCAACGGTTACGAGGTCGGTGGTGGCTCCGTGCGTATCCACAGCGAGGACGTGCAGTTGCAGGTGATGCGCGCGCTGGGCATTGGCGAGCAGCAGGCGCGCGAGCGCTTCGGCCACATGCTGGACGCCTTCCGCTACGGCGCGCCGCCGCACGGCGGGATCGCGATGGGGCTCGACCGCACCGTCGCGATCTTCGCGGGCGACCGCAACATCCGCGATGTGATCGCGTTCCCGAAGACGCAGTCGGCGACCGA